>NZ_JAESMI010000034.1:0-6659 GCF_017893095.1 Staphylococcus sp. GDX8P80P
CATCTTTGCCAACTTACGTTCTTTATTTCAATGTCCATTTTTGACGTGCTTTAGGGTTGAGTGGATGCATAATTTCATTTGTTGCTGGATTTATGAGTTTTTTAACTTTCTTTTTATGAGGTTTTAACATTTCCATCACTTGTTCGACACGGTCGATAACAACTGGTCGCTTCGCATAAGCACCATAAGCTAGAATGACTGTGTCACTCTCACTAATCGCTTTCATCAAGTGAATGTTTGTGTGCTCATCGTATGGCTCTTTGATATGTTTAAGATTTTCAGGTGTTTTGATATTAGAGAATAGATTTACAAGATATACAGCGCCATATTGTTCAGAATTTGCTAATTGGTTGAGGATAAGAACTGTTGTAAGATCGAGTGATAATACGCCGTCTAAATGAGGATACATCGTTATCACTGTACATGCGGGTTTGTTTTTATCCCAAGTCTTTTTGAGTAAGTAACGATGTTGTTCATCGTCGCTAAAAGTTGCTTCTGTGTGTATGGTGCTTTTGATTGTATTCATAGTATTCACTTCCTTTAGTATTCTTCCGGTAGTAACATGACATAATAAGAAAGGTCTACATCATCTTCTCGGATAATGTAGACCTTATTAATATTGATAGCTTTTGAATAATTTGCCTTATGAATTTTTACGTACTCTGGACGTTCTTGCTTATGTTTGATATATAATTGATTATTGTGCATATTGAACTGGAATATATGAAAATAATCCAATGATTCATTGTCATCGAATTGTTCATGTTCTCGTTGAGCTACGAGCTTCCATAATTGTTGCTGCAACATTGTTGGCAAGTAATTGGCAATACCACGTGTAATATAACGTTCCATGCTCATTTCTCCTTTTCTATATCTTTCATTATTGTAATAACTTCTGTAATGACTGTGACGCTTATCTGAGCTATGTGTATCCATTTATTCATTATTATGATTCTCCTTTTCAAGTAAGTGTCTTTGATCTAGTAGTGGCATAACTGTGTTATGAAGATATAAGAAGTCCATATCGTTTGTTTCATCAATATAACCAATCGCAATAAGTTGTTTTTGATAGTAGAGAATGAAAGGGTAGATATTACTTTCGTGAAGTGTATCAGAGTAGTAGGTGTAGGTTTGAAGTATTTTATTACTGAGTGGCCCAAGCCTTACATATTGGTCAGGTAAGATATGATCAGCGATTTCCTCGATAGATTCACATTCCCACTTTTCATCTTTTGGCAGTTTGAATAAGTTGGTTATATAGTGCTTGAGTTGTTGTTCTAGTGTCATCATTATGACCTCCTAATGTGTTTGATAGATGTATGCATGCGATACATCATTTTGATAATATAAGTTTGAAATAATGTTTGTTTCACTTAGAAATCCCACTGAAATACAGAAAATATCCCAATAGAAAATCATCACAATTGTTGATATGACAAGGAAATCCCATTATCCCGCTCATTTCTCGGGAAATATAGCTATATATTTATATATGATTTGAATTTGTAGATGTCAGTACGACTTACTTTTTCTTTTTATATTATCTATTTATAAATAATAATGGGATTTCGGGATTACGCTTGCGTAATCCTTATCCTACATGTATTTATCAAATCCCATTGTTATCCCGTTGGTTTATCATGATGGGATGTTCTTTCGTCATTCAATATAAGCTATAAATTGAATCATCAATGATATATATATCGAAATTTTCTATTAGTTGAGTGTTATTGGATGACGAAAGGACAATAAGTATAAATTTAACTTGTTTAAGGAAAAAATAAAGGCGAAGTGCTCCTCAGCACTTCGCCTAAAATTTATTCAAGAGAACTATTTATATTTTAATTGATTTATCATTTATAGTGCAGTAATACCACCATCTATAACAAATTCTGATCCTGTAGAATAAGAAGCATCGTCAGACCCTAAGAAACATACAAGTTTAGATACTTCTTCGGGTTGCGCAACTCTTCGCATTGGAATTGTTTTTTCGAATTCTTTAACGGCTTCTTTAACATCGTCTTGTTCTAACATTGGTGTTTTTATAACACCTGGGTGTACTGAATTAACTCGAATATTGTATGGAGACAATTCTCTAGCCGCAGCTTTTGTCATACCTCTGACCGCAAATTTTGTATCTGTATAGCCAATTGCACCACCAACAAGACCATTCATTGAAGAAATATTGATGATTGACCCTTGTTTTTGACTTTTCATAATTTTTGATACAGTTTTGATGCCTAAAAATACAGATACTTGATTAATATTTACAATCTTCATATAATCTTCTAATGATATTTGGTCAATTGTTTTATTGTATGTGATTCCTGCATTATTAACCAATACATCAATTCGATTCCATTTGTTCATAACTTCTTGAATGACATGATTCCAATCTGTTTCTTTAGATACATCATGTTTGATAAATAAAACATCGTCTCCAAGAGAATTAGCTGTTTTTTGACCTAATTCATCATTAATATCAGTTATCACGACTTTTGCGCCTTCAGCTATCGCTTTTTTGGCATGAAGTTTTCCCATACCTTGTGCACCACCTGTAATAACGACGACTTTATCTTGTAATTTTCCCATTTTAAAACATCCTTCCTCTAAATTAATATTGTTCATAATTTTATTGTATACCTAACTCAATCAAGAAGCTAAAAAAGTCACTTATACTTATATATGAATATAGAGTGTTTGAGATAAAAATAAAGACGAAGTGCTGAGGCGCACTTCGTCGATAGGGGTATTATGGAAGAGTTGTTTAGTGATTTCATGATTGAGTTTTAATGTGACATAGAATTGCTTTTTACGATGTTCGTCTTTACGAATATTTATTCGGTCAATGACTGTGAGATATAACGCTTTGAGTTGTGATTTATCCATGGATTCTACGTTTTGAAATATGCGACGTAAAACAGCGGATAGTTGTTTCGTATTATATGATGTTTTCTCTTGATTTTGTTGTTGCTTCAGTTGATTAATTTGATTCGTAATGTCATTGAGTTGTGTTTCATATTTATGGATTGTTTCTTTGAGTATTGTTGTTAAGTCTGGATTATCTTCGATTGTTTTAATCAAGTTGTCTAGTTTCGCATGGATTTCATCGTATTGTTGTTGTTTATAAGCGATATCATGGTTCAATGCACCAATATCGACTTTATTCTCTTGATTGACACGTTCTAAGACTTGGTTAATGACTTTATCACTTTTGACAATTTCGAGTATTTGATCCATGACGTATTTCTCAATCACATCAGCTCTAACACTATTCGCAGAACATACTTTTGAGCCTTTGTTTCGAAAGTTACTACAAGAATAATAGCGAATACGTTTCTTGGTACCATCTTTCAATGTGTTCGTTGTGTTACTAGCTGCCATTGGTGCACCACATTGTGGACAGTGAACGATGCCTGTTAATAGATTGGTTCCTTTACCATGAACTTGGGGCTTTTGACTAACTTGTTTTTTGCGTGATTGGACTTTATCCCATAGTTCTTGACTAATAATAGGAGGGTGTTTACCATCAGCTATAATAGGTTTATCATTCAGTCCTTTACGACGCTTTTCATTCCAATCTTTGTACTTCGCAAATTGAATTTTACCAATGTAGAATGGATTGACTAAGATATAGGTTATTGAATTGATGCTAAAAGGATTACCTTTTTTAGTAACATATCCTTTGTGATTGAGGGCATTGGCAATTTTACGATAACCATGTCCTTTGGCATAAGATTCGAATATATATTTCACGATATTCGCTTCATGTTGATTAATCATCAGTTCGTGTTTATTATCAGGTGTTTTGTCATATCCTAGAGGCAAATTCCCTTGATAGTAGCCTTCTTGTGCACGTCTAGTTTGGCCCATGAATACGTTCTCGACAATGTTATT
This sequence comes from Staphylococcus sp. GDX8P80P, assembly GCF_017893095.1. Lineage (NCBI taxonomy): Bacteria > Bacillati > Bacillota > Bacilli > Caryophanales > Staphylococcaceae > Staphylococcus > Staphylococcus sp. GDX8P80P. Next base: position 3,898 of record NZ_JAESMI010000034.1, read on the forward strand.
GCGTTCAAATTCAGAGAAGCTTGCGAGTATTTGTAGCATCAGTTTACCACTACTTGTATTAACTTCCATACGTTCAGATAAGCTGAAGAATTCGACATTTTGACGATGAAGGTCTTCAACAATTTTGAGTAAGTCAGAAGTGTTACGTGCTAGTCGGTTTGTTTTGTAGACCATAACAGAATCGATCTTACCTTCGTTCGCATCTTTTAACAAACGTTGTAGTTCTGGTCGGTTCATAGATTTTCCAGAAATACCTCTATCCGCGTATACATCTACAACAACAAAGTTATTGAAATCACAATATTCTCGAATTTGATTGATTTGTCCATCGATACTATATCCTTCAGTACTTTGCATTTCTGTTGATACACGGACATAGATACCGACACGTTTTTGTTTGAGTTGTTGCATGATTTTTTCATCCTTTCTTATTAAGCAATCGATGATTGTACCGCTTGATTAACAATGTTTAGTGGCTCATCTTTTAAATAGATGCCGCTTAGTTTTTTATTTTTAGTAATATGAATGACATCAATAAAGGGATATAACATGTTTAACGTGAAACTTTTCTGTATAACTTTTTGTAGCGATGCTTTTATCCCAATATCACTTATTGGTTGTATAGGCTTATTCTGTAGGTTTATTGATTGAGATTGTTCTCTGAATGTTTCTACATCAATTGTTCCTTGTGCTAATTTTTCAATGAGCTTTTCATGAGTTAATGTGTTACTAGTATCATGCATCCTTTGTTTTTTGAGCTGTTTCTCAATAGCATGTTTGATTTTCGAATAGAGCTGTTGGTCTCGAAAGAATTTTTGGCAAGATTCTAAGACCTGTTTTTCTAGGTTTTCAGCGTTTATGCCTTTAAAGTCACATATGAAACGTGATGCATTCATGTTTTTAGGACAGACATAATAACGTAATGAATGATTGGTTTTTCTAATGGTCATGTTGGTAAGGGTTGAACCACAACAAGGACATTTTATTTTTTGTTTCAGCTGATTCTCTGAAGGTATACAGTGAAGTTGCTTCTTAATACGAATTGCTTGAGCATTTTTATACATTGCTTTACTGATAATAGATGGGAACATATTATCAAAAGTACCGTATTTGTTATTCACACGTCCACAGTAATTAGGGTTCATAATAATGTTACGTACTTGATAGGGTTTTCGGTTGATTAGCTTAGTATCTTCTTCTAGGTATTGCGCAATTTTTTTATAACCATAACCTTGTAGGTAGTAATGGAATATTGCCTTAACTGTTGGTGCTTCATTTTGATTAATTGTGAATGTACCATTGCGATAGGTATAACCAAATGGTGCATGTGTCGTGATGAGTTTACCTTGTCTAGCTTTTTCTTTAAGGCCATTCTTGACTTGTTCACCAATATTATCAGACTCTAATTCTGCGAGACTTATGAATATATTAAGTTTTAGGCGATCAAATGCTTTATCCATATCAAAATAGCCATCATGAACACTTAGAATATGAACATGATATTTTTGACAGAGTTTCATAAGTTTTAATGCATTTTTCAAATTACGATGCAGTCGATTTAAGCGATAACAACATAATACGTCACATTGTTTTTGTTGAATGCGTTCGATGACTTGTTGATAACCTGTTCGATTATCCGTTTTGCCTGATTGCTTATCACTATAAAAGGTGATGTATTGGATATTGTATTTTTTAGCGAGTGTTTGGATAGTTTGTTTCTGTGCAGTGAGTGATTGTTGCTTGGTTGTACTTTGGCGTAAATAACCAATAGCTTGTTTCATCGAGTTTCCTCCTTTCATCATGATAATATATATTTATGAACGAATTTATAGATGAGCCCAACACCAGTCAGGTGTTGGGCGATATGATTAGTCATCAGTGCGATTGATTTCTTCGATCACTAAATCAGCGAGTAATGTGATGAATTCGTCCATATGAATAAACCTCCAAATATTTAATTTATAATTCTAAATCATCATTAGCTTCTATTTCTCTGGCTTTTTTAACAAATTCATTCAGCAAATCTGGATTTGTATTACCGTCAAATTGTGGTGGTGTAAAAGGTTCAACATGAGCGTTTAAGCCTAAAATAGGTGCAAGTTCTTTATCCAATTTAAGATGGTAGAATACAATCGTTTTGGACTTACCATGGGAATCTTTGATACTGCGTTTGGTTGTCTTTCTCTTAGGATCAGATTGAATATGTCCTTTATCACGCAGCGCATCGATAACGTTATTCACATCTTGATATTGGTTTTCTTCCAACATACGTTTAAAGACATCTTTAAGGATTTTGACTTGAATACAATTATCCTTTAATTCAATAAGTCCATAATTTTCTACCATGGTTGATAATCTATTATCATCAGAAAATTTCCCTCTATTCTGTGCGACAAATTGCGTAATCGTTTCGAGCGCTTTATCAGCAAGAGACCGCTCACTTACTGAATTTGAATGGTAATTGAGTAAGTAATTTCTAATTGCCTCCAAATCAATAGGTGTCGCAATGACACGTTCTAATATACGAGCTGATGTCGTAATGGTAGCATAGCGCTTGAACATACGAATACCTGTATGACTCGTTTCATTTTCAAGTTTCGTTTTAAACCATTGATGTTCAGTATGGAACCATTGTATGACTTCTTGTTCACGATTGAGTAGGTACTGGGCGATTAACGGCATCACATGACCATAATTAGCTGAAGTTACCTTCTTAATTGCATCGGCATTATCAGCACTTGTCGTAAAAGCTTCTGATATTT
>NZ_JAESMI010000035.1:0-1462 GCF_017893095.1 Staphylococcus sp. GDX8P80P
TTTCGTATCATAAGATGGTTTCTCTTGATTTTGTTGCTGCTTGAGTTGATTCATTTGGTTTGTAATATCATTCAGTTTTGTTTCATATTGATGAATGGTTGGTTTGAGTGCAGATGTTAAGTCTGGATTGTCTTCGATGGTTTGAACGAGATTTTTAAGTTTGATGTTTACTTCATCAAATTGTTGTTGTTTATAAGCAATATCATGATTGAGTGCAGCTACATCGACTTGATTATCTTGATTAACACGTTCGACAACTTGTTTGAGAACTTTATCGCTTTTGACAATTTCAAGTATTTGATCCATGACGTATTTCTCAATCACATCAGCTCTAACACTATTGGCTGAACATACCTTTGATCCTTTGTTGCGAAAGTTACTACAAGAATAATAGCGAATACGTTTCTTAGTTCCATCTTTGAGTGTATTAGTAGTATTACTCGCGGCCATAGGTGCTCCGCATTGGGGACAATGAACGATACCGGTTAATAGATTAGTTCCTTTACCGTGAACTTGGGGGTTTTGACTGACTTGCTTTTTACGTGCTTGCACTTTATCCCATAATGCTTGGCTAATAATAGGGGCGTGCTTACCCTCAGCTATGATCGGTTTATCATTCAGTCCTTTACGACGTTTTTCATTCCAATCTTTGTACTTCGCAAATTGAATTTTACCCATATAGAAGGGATTGGATAGAATATAAGTAATAGAACTTATACTGAAAGGCTTCCCTTTTTTAGTGACATAGCCTTTATGATTGAGTGTATTGGCAATTTTACGATAGCCATGCCCTTTGGCATAAGATTCGAAAATATATTTTACAATATTAGCTTCATGTTGATTAATCATCAATTCGTGTTTACTGTCGGGTATTTTGTCATAGCCTAGCGGTAAATTTCCTTGATAATAGCCTTCTTGGGCACGTCTGGTTTGGCCCATGAATACGTTCTCGACAATGTTATTACGTTCAAATTCTGAGAAACTCGCAAGTATTTGTAACATGAGTTTTCCAGAAGAAGTATTGACTTCCATACGTTCAGACAAACTGAAAAATTCGACATTTTGCTTATGCAAATCTTCGACAATTTTGAGTAAGTCTGATGTATTACGTGCCAGTCGGTTTGTTTTGTACACCATGACACAATCGATATGACCTTCATTCGCATCCTTCAACATACGTTGGAGCTCAGGACGGTTCATAGATTTTCCTGAGATACCACGATCAGCGTAAATATCTGTGACTTCAAAATGGTGAAATTGACAGTAGTCTCTAATCTGATTGATTTGGCCATTAATACTATAACCTTCTGTATTTTGGATTTCAGTCGATACACGGACATAGATACCGACACGTTTTTGTTTGAGTTGTTGCATGACTTTTTCATCCTTTCTGATTAAGCAATCGATGATTGCGCCGTTTGATTGACGATGTTTAAGGGCTCATTTTTGAAATAGATACCCG
>NZ_JAESMI010000036.1:0-16805 GCF_017893095.1 Staphylococcus sp. GDX8P80P
CAAGCAAAGCAAGCTGGGAGTGGACAACGAATTTAAAAAGAATTCTGTCCCACTCCCTTCTATTTTAAAGTCATATGAATACAGTATTCATGAATTAATCACGCCTTTGAAATTTAAATATATCATTCTCAACACTACATATAAAAAAAGCAGTGAACCTCGGCATTAGATTCACTGCTTTTTATTAAAACGTTTAAAGTAAGTTTGAAACTTTAACGTTAGTCTTTTACGGGCATATAAAAGGGGAATAACTTGAAAATGACCAATCCTTTAAGAACGAAATATATGTGGGGGGAATTGTCTTATTCGGTATTGATAATCATTTTCAAATACTATTATACATTATTGATAATCATTGTCAATTATAATTGCGAAAAATTCTCAATTAAATTTGATTATCTATTTACAATTTCAATCATTTATCTAATTTCAATCTCCGATGTGATAAAATGTAGGTTATGTTATGATAAAGTGCATTTGACTTAGTTCGAGCCAAAATGATTAATTTGATGATGAACTAGCAAATTTACAATAGATGACTGAATTTAGAAAGTATTTTAATTAAACTTTTCTCAATACTAGTCATTCTTGTGACGACTTCCCGTCAAAGCGCATTTCTAGATGAGCAATGCAAGTTGGAAATCAGAACATTAGCATTTAGAATTCTGTCACGCTCACTTTTAAAACTAAGATTAATGCATCTAAAAAGAGGTGGAAATAAAAATGACCAACATTCTTATTGTTGAAGATGAACAGAACTTAGCTCGCTTCTTAGAACTAGAATTAACGCACGATAATTATAGTGTAGATATAGAATATGAAGGGCAATCAGGACTTGATAAAGCGTTAAGTAACAATTATGACTTAATCATATTAGACTTAATGTTACCAAATATAAATGGTTTAGAAATATGTCGTCGTGTGAGACAGGAACAATCAACACCAATCATTATTATTACAGCGAAGAGTGATACATATGATAAAGTGACTGGCTTAGATTATGGTGCTGATGATTATATTGTAAAGCCCTTTGAAATTGAAGAACTCTTTGCACGTATTCGAGCAGTATTACGCCGTCAACCTCAGAAAGATATTATTGATATTAATGGTATTAAAATAGATGTTGATGCGTTTAAAGTTACAATCAATGGCGAACAGTTAGATTTCACTAAGACTGAATACGATTTACTCTATTTGTTAGCAACTAACCGAAATCGTGTGTTACAAAGAGAGCAAATTTTAGATCATGTTTGGGGCTATGATAGTGAAGTCGAAACAAATGTCGTAGATGTCTATATTCGATATTTACGAAACAAACTTAAACCTTTTGATAAAGAAAAAACAATTGAAACCGTTCGCGGTGTCGGGTATGTGATTAGATGATTAAAAAAGGTACGTTAAAATATAAATGGATGATAATTACAACACTGATAATGTTTAGTACCATTATTCTTTTTTGTTTAGTTATCATATTCTTTTTAAAAGACACTTTAAGAGATGGAGAAATAGATGAAGCTGAACACAGTTCTAGTGATATCGTTAATTTAGTTGAATCTCGGTCAATGGATGACATCACAACGTTAGATTTGTCTGCTACTTTAGAGAACTTTGAAAAAGCGATTATTTACGACCGTAATGGTAAACAATTGATGCAATCTTCGAATGAAAATATGATTAATTTCAAACCTGAAGTGGACTTTGTTAATCCTGAAACAATTCAAATTACAAAGCATCATGGCGTGCCATATTTAATCATAACTGAGCCAATACATAGTGACCGTTTTGAAGGTTACAGTGTTTTAATACATTCACTTGAAGGCTACAACAATGTTGTTCGGTCATTGTATTTTGTGGCAATCGCATTTGGCTTATTAGCAACAATCATCATGGCAGGTATTAGTTATATCTTTTCAACGCAATTAACGAAGCCTTTAGTAACAATGTCTAATAAGATGATTCAAATACGTCGTGATGGCTTTCAAAATAAACTTGAGCTTAAGACAAACTATGAGGAAACTGATAATTTAATTGATACCTTTAATGATATGATGTATCAAATTGAAGAATCTTTTAATCAACAACGCCAATTTGTTGAAGATGCTTCTCATGAATTACGTACACCGCTTCAAATCATTCAAGGTCATTTAAATTTAATTCAACGTTGGGGCAAAAAGGATCCGGCCGTCCTTGAAGAATCTTTGAATATTTCACTTGAAGAAATGAACCGAATAACAAAACTAGTAGAAGAATTATTGTTACTAACTAAAGATAAAGTGAACAATCAAGCTTTAGAGTTTGAAGAAGTAAACATCAATGAGGAAATACGTTCACGTATTAAATCTTTAAAACAATTGCATCCAGATTATGAATTTGAAACACATTTGTCCAAGAAGCCATTAACATTACAAATCAACCGTCATCAATTTGAACAACTGTTACTGATTTTTATAGATAATGCGATGAAGTATGATAAAGATAATAAGCAAATCGAAATAGCGACGCAATTAAGAAATAAACAAATCAGTATTGAAATTACAGACCATGGCCTCGGCATTCCTAAAGAAGATCAAGAATTTATTTTTGACCGTTTTTATAGAGTGGATAAATCACGAGCGAGAAGCCAAGGTGGTAATGGACTAGGTCTTTCAATTGCTGAGAAGATTGTTCAGCAGTATGGTGGTTACATTACGGTTGATAGTGAAGTAAACAAATACACAACGTTCAAAATTATATTCAAATAACGACATTAATTCAAAAGCCTGGGACAAGTACGATGTCTCAGGCTACAAATACATATTGGCAGTAGTTGACTGAGTTAAACATGCACTTACAACAACCATTTTTTAATTTTAGCCCACCTTGCCAGCGAAGCGCCCCAGCAAAGAGATTTTCATCAAGAAATTCTAAAAGCTAAGCAAGCCGGGAGAGGACCAGAAATCAATTTTCAAAACTTTATTTCTGGTCCTCTCCCTTTTTCTTCTTGATCATTTATCTACACTAAGATTAACCAAACCTCATGTTCCAATTTCAATTCTACTTTTTTATCGTTATCTCGTTAATCTTTACTAATAATTAGATAAATTTAGTGTACCTATTTTAGTTATTTTGTTTTTTCCATAATATTCTGTTAATGGACTTTATCAATGCTAGAAATAGTGCTATTATTGACCTGTAAGCGGTTTAACTATTTTGTGGAGGGTAATATTATGGCAAAGGATAACAAGGATGTTACAGAAGCTCCTGTAAACTTTGGCGCTAATCTAGGTCTAATGTTAGATTTATATGATGATTACTTACAAGACCCAAGTTCGGTTCCAGATGATTTACAAGTGCTTTTCAGCACAATAAAAAATGGCGAAGCTCACGTTGAAGCTAAGTCTACCACTGAAGGGAGTGGTTCATCAGCAGGCGACGGTACAATTAAACGTATTATGCGTTTAATTGATAATATTAGACAATACGGTCACCTTAAAGCTGACATTTACCCTGTTAACGCTCCAGAAAGAACCAATCTTCCTAAGTTAGAAATTGAAGAATTTAACTTAGATAAAGAAACATTGGAGAATGTCTCAGCAGATATCGTATCTGATCATTTCAAAGATATTTATGATAATGCATACGAGGCAATTCAACGAATGGAGAAACGTTATAAAGGGCCAATTGCTTTTGAATATAATCATATTAATAACAATAAAGAACGCACGTGGTTAAAACGTCGTATCGAAACACCTTATAGAGCGAACATCAATAATGACGAAAGAAAGCAATTATTCGATACTTTAGCGCATGTTGAAGGCTTTGAGAAGTATCTGCACAAAAACTTTGTTGGTGCTAAACGATTCTCAATTGAAGGTGTCGATACATTAGTACCAATGTTACAACATACATTAAAGCGTGCAGCTGAAGTTGACATTAATAACATTCAAATTGGTATGGCACACAGAGGTCGTTTAAATGTTTTAACTCACGTACTTGAAAAACCATACGAAATGATGATTTCTGAATTTATGCACACAGACCCAATGAAATTCTTACCTGAAGACGGCAGCCTTGAATTAACTGCTGGTTGGACAGGAGATGTAAAGTATCATTTAGGTGGTGTGAAGACAACTTCATCATACGGTATTGAACAACGTATTTCATTAGCTAATAACCCAAGTCACTTGGAAATCGTTGCGCCAGTTGTAATTGGTAAGACACGTGCATCACAAGATGATACACACCATGCTGGTAAACCAACAACAGACTTCCATAAAGGTATGCCTATTATTATACATGGGGATGCAGCATACCCAGGACAAGGTATTAACTTTGAAACAATGAATTTAAGTAACCTAAATGGTTATTCAACTGGTGGTGCATTACATATCATCACTAATAATAGAATTGGATTTACAACAGAACCAGTGGATGGTCGTTCAACAACGTATTCTACAGATATTGCAAAAGGTTATGATGTACCGATTCTGCATGTAAACGCAGATGATGTAGAAGCAACAATTGAAGCTATTGATATTGCAATGGAATTCCGCAAAGAATTTCATAAAGATTTTGTAATTGATTTAGTTGGTTATCGTCGATACGGGCATAATGAAATGGATGAACCTTCAATTACAAATCCACTTCCATACCAAAACATTCGCAAACATGATTCTGTTGAAATCATCTATGGAAATCAATTGGTAGCGGATGGCGTTATTTCTAAGGAACAAATGGATGACGTTATGGATAAAGTTCAAAAAGAAATGCGTGCTGCCCAAGATAAGATTGATAAATCAGATAAAATGGATAATCCAGATATGGAGAAACCTGAATCATTAAAAGAACCATTGCAAAGTGATGATAAAGATTTCTCAATAGATCATCTCAAAGAAATCAATGATGCTATGCTTTCATATCCTGAAGATTTCCACATACTAAAAAAACTTAATAAAGTACTTGAAAAACGTCGAGAACCTTTTGAAAAAGAAAATGGTTTAGTTGATTGGGCTCAAGCAGAGCAACTTGCTTTTGCAACCATCGTTCAAGATGGCATTTCTGTTCGCCTAACAGGACAAGATAGTGAACGTGGTACATTCAGTCATAGACATGCAGTGCTACATGATGAAGAAAATGGTGATACTTATACTCCGTTGCATCATGTACCTAATCAAAAAGCGACATTTGAAGTGCACAACAGTCCATTATCTGAAGCTGCCGTGGTTGGTTTCGAGTATGGTTATAATGTTGAGAATAAAAATAGTATGAATATTTGGGAAGCGCAGTATGGAGACTTCTCAAATATGGCTCAAATGATGTTTGATAATTTCATGTCATCAGCTCGTGCGAAGTGGGGAGAACGAAGTGGCTTAACACTATTCTTACCGCACGCATTTGAAGGTCAAGGCCCTGAACACTCTTCAGCACGTTTAGAAAGATTTTTACAATTAGCTGCAGAGAATAACAGTACGGTCGTTAACTTATCAAGTTCAAGCAACTATTTCCATCTATTACGAGCACAAGCTAAAAGTTTGGGCACTGAAGCGATGAGACCTCTGATTGTAATGTCTCCGAAAAGTTTATTAAGAAATAAAACAGTGGCTAAGCCTATTGATCAATTCACTACAGGTGGCTTCAAACCAATTATTGTTGAGGATGGAAATAAAGACAAAGTGACTAAACTCGTACTAGCTTCAGGTAAAATGTTTATTGATTTAAAAGAACATTTAGCTAAAAATCCTGACGATTCAATTTTACTAGTTGCAGTTGAACGTTTATATCCATTCCCTGAAGGGGAAATTAAAGAAGTATTAAATGAATCACCAAATCTTGAGACTGTATCTTGGGTTCAAGAAGAACCTAAAAACCAAGGGGCTTGGTTGTTTGTTTATCCTTACTTAAAATCACTTGTAGGTAACCAATATAATTTAAGTTATCATGGTAGAATACAACGTGCAGCACCAGCTGAAGGTGATGGAGAAATTCATAAGCTTGTTCAAAATCAAATCATTGAAAGTAGTATTGAAAAATAACTAGGGGGAAATATTATGCCAGAGGTAAAAGTTCCAGAATTAGCAGAATCTATAACAGAGGGTACCATTGCAGAATGGTTAAAAAATGTGGGAGATAGCGTTGAAAAAGGCGAAGCTATTTTAGAATTAGAAACAGATAAAGTTAACGTTGAAGTAGTTTCTGAAGAAGAAGGTGTGCTTCAAGAACAGTTAGCTTCAGAAGGCGATACAGTAGAAGTTGGTCAAGTCATCGCTACGGTTGGTGAAGGTAGTGGAAATCCAACAGCAAGTAAATCAGAGCCGTCAGACGACGCTCAATCTAATAGTTCAGATGATAGCGGTAAGAAAGACGCACAACCAACTGAACCACAATCTAATAAAGAAGAGGAACCATCATCTTCTAACAATCAACGTATTAATGCGACACCATCAGCACGTCGTCATGCACGTGAAAATGGCGTGGATTTAAGTACTGTTTCTGGAAAAGGAAATGATGTTGTTCGTAAAGATGATGTTGAAAATAGCCAAAAATCAACTCAATCACAACCTTCTCAAGAAGCTAGCAAAAAAGAAGCACCTAAAAAAGCTTCAAGTGCGCCTAATAAACCAGTAATTAGAGAAAAAATGTCACGTAGAAAGAAAACAGCTGCTAAAAAATTATTAGAAGTATCTAATAATACAGCTATGCTAACGACGTTTAATGAAGTTGACATGACAAACGTAATGGAATTACGTAAGCGTAAAAAAGAACAATTTATTAAAGATCATGATGGTACAAAATTAGGATTCATGTCATTCTTCACTAAAGCCGCTGTCGCAGCATTGAAGAAATATCCAGAAGTAAATGCTGAAATTGATGGCGATGATATGATTACTAAACAATATTATGATATTGGTGTCGCTGTTTCTACTGATGATGGTCTATTAGTTCCATTCGTACGAGACTGTGATAAGAAAAACTTTGCAGAACTTGAAAGAGCGATTGCTGACCTAGCAGTTAAAGCGCGAGAGAAAAAACTCGGCCTAGATGATATGGTCAATGGTTCATTTACAATCACTAATGGTGGTGTATTTGGATCAATGATGAGTACACCTATTATCAACGGTAATCAAGCAGCAATTCTTGGTATGCACTCTATTATTACTCGACCAATTGCAATCGATAAAGATACTATTGAAAATAGACCTATGATGTACATTGCTTTAAGTTATGACCACAGAATTATTGATGGTAAAGAAGCAGTAGGATTCTTAAAAACGATAAAAGAATTGATCGAAAGCCCTGAAGACCTACTATTAGAAAGCTAATCATAACGGAAAATAACCTCAAACTAATATTGATAAGGATGAGACATAAATAATTTAATGAAGCTATTTTGCAAATTCGCAGTAGCTGACTGAACTGAGAAGACGCTTAAATCAAGCTTTTCTCAGTTCTAATCATCCTTTTGGGGGTGGGACAACGAATTTAAAAAGAATTCTGTCCCACTCTCTTCTTTATTTACGATACTTCCTATTGGTAGCTCGCTAGTCCAACTTTCTATGTTTGAAAACTGTTTATTCGATATTTTCTATGGTGGGCCCCACACTTAACTCCGTTTCATGATCCATTTTAGAACTACTTAAGCCGGGTTAACCATTTTACAAAATTCACAGTAGCTGACTGTACTGAAAAGGCATTTGAACATACAACAACCTTAGAATAACTCATTATTAATAAGCAGTCGAAACTATGTTAATTTGTATCTTTAGGCTGTGTAAGTATGGCGTTAAATGGTAAATACTTCTGCTCACATATTTATCACACTCAAACTGCAAAATGTTGCGAATACAAATATAACCATGCAAAACGAACTATCGCAAAAATTTGAACAAACTAATATAACGATAATATTTCACTATAAATAGCCCCCCTTCCTATTCATCAAAGGATAGGGGAGTAGTTATATCTTTGTTTTATAGGATATTAAATTTATTTTATAAACAAACTTCAATAGAGTTTATATTTATGCAATACGTTTTTTGTACTTCTTAGAATTCGCCAATGCTTTATGTAGTTCATGATATAAATCGTATTTAAAATGCGTTATAATGAATAGGAAAAGACAAATATTAGGGGTGTCATTGCATGAGTGGACTTAGAAGTGTCACATTAGGGACAAGTGATCTTTCTAAAACAAACAAATTATTTAAAGATATTTTAGGACTTAATGTAGCAACTAAAAATAAAGCTTTACGTTTTGGTGATGCAGATTTAAGTCCAGGTACACGAATTCACTTTGTTGAAGTGCCAAATCCTGAATACCAAAACCAACATATCGCTAGTGTTGGTTTAAGAACACCATCTGATTCAGGTTTAGAAGAGTATCAAACCATATTGAAAGATAATGATCTTAAATTTGGTGAAGTAACTGAGTTAAATGGAAATAAGCATTTTAATTTTGAGGATAATAACGACCAAATCTTTGATATTTATTCAAATGAACTTAATACTGGTATAGGTTTAGGTACACCTACTTTTGAAAGTACAGTAAACCCACTTCATCAAATACAGGGTCTGGGACCTATTATTATTAAAGTGAATGAATTACCGGTTACCGCTTCTATTCTGACAAATGTGTTTAACCTAACGCATTATGCCGAATATGAATCGTCAGCTTTTCCTGAAACAATGATTCAAGTGTTTCAAATTGGAGAAGGCGGTTTAGGTGGCGAAATTCATTTATATCAACCTAAAGATCCTATTGAACTAAAAGAAGAAGGTATTGTTGAACAAGTTGAGTTTAGTGCAAACTCTCAAGAGGCATTCGCACATGCGCAAAAGGAATTAGACGATATTGGAATTCCTTATCAAACGTTAGATCAAGGCGATGCTCAGTCATTACGCATTACCGAGAATAGTGGCATCTCGTTTATTTACACATTAGAAAAGTAATACAAAGACAATATGGAGGATTTAAATTTATGGCTATGTTACATGAAACGTGGAAAACACGTACACCAATTAAAAAGGTAGAAGTTATCAATACTGATGCAAAAAAATTCACAGTATCTGATATGTTAACAGTTGGTAAACAATATGATGTGATTAACGAAACCGAAGAATACTATCAAATTATTGATAATTCTGGTTTAGTTGGTGGCTATTACAAATCATATTTTAAAGAAATTTAGTATAAATCGTTATGTATGTTCATGATTAAATTAAGACTTAGGGGTTAACTTTGGATATTAGATGATGTATAGGTTGTGCTAAACAATACATTATCTTCATTCAATTTAATCTCTTAGTCTATTTTTCATTTTAAAGAAGGAGCGTAAGTAATCAAAATGATTAAAAATCAATATATCAATTCAGATGAGTCAGTATTCAATGATGCTAAAGCTTTATTTAGTTTAAATAAGAACATTTTACTAAAAGGACCTACAGGTTCGGGTAAAACAAAATTAGCCGAAACACTTAGTGCTACTGTAGATACACCAATGCATCAAGTTAACTGTTCTGTAGATTTAGATGCTGAAAGTTTACTTGGATTCAAAACAATTAAAACTAATGATCAAGGGCAACAAGAAATTGTGTTTATCGATGGTCCCGTTATTAAAGCCATGCGTGAAGGTCATATCCTTTATATCGATGAAATTAATATGGCTAAACCTGAGACATTGCCAATTCTCAATGGTGTGCTAGATTATCGACGTCAACTTACTAATCCATTTACTGGCGAAGTGATCAAAGCTGCGCCTGGATTCAATGTCATCGCCGCAATTAACGAAGGGTATGTAGGTACACTTCCTATGAATGAAGCTCTAAAAAACCGCTTTGTCGTCATTCAAGTAGATTACATTGATGGTGATATACTTAAAGACGTTATTAAACAGCAAAGCCAACTTCAAGATGATGCAATTATTGAGCAAATCATAAAATTTAATGAAGATTTGCGCACGATGTCTAAACAGGGACAAATTTCTGAAGAAGCAGCAAGTATTAGGGCATTAATTGACTTAAGTGATTTAATTACTGTCATGCCAATTGAACGTGCGATTCAACGTACGATTATTGATAAATTAGAAGATGAGCGTGAACAACAAGCAATCAAAAATGCGATTGAATTAAACTTTTAGAGAGGGATTATTATGAGCGATCGTTTTATCAAATTTAATGATGAGCAATTAGATGCTAAGCAAGTTATGATGTTGCAAGACTTAGCACGCTTACTTCTCAAAAATGAACAAACACAAGTTAAAATTCAAAAATTCCCTTATTATGATCCAATCAATAACACATTGATTACAAGTTGGTTCTGGTCGCACCGTCCCGACCATATAGAGAAAGCTGGACTTAAAACTGATGTCATGCTTGCCGCTTACGGATATCAAATGATGGATGAAACTATTGTTAATAATGTACTTCATGATGATGAATTTGCCCATCCGAAGTTCTATCAACAACTTTTTAGATTACTTGAAGATATGCGTGTGTTTAATCATATTCGTATTGCACGTCCTAGCACAGCTAAATTAATAGATTTACGTTTACAAACGCGATTGTCTTATACGGAGTCTCAAATCAAATTTTATAAGACTAAAACAGTATATACTGACTTGCTATTTTTATATTTAGAAAAAGCATTTCTAAGCCAAAACTTCTATGATATTCCAACCATAGATTCACAATTAGATGATATTTTAAATTCAATGTTTCTGTACTTACCTAACTTTTTCCAAAATGAAACATCAGAAGATAATATGTACTTAGCACAACGCATCATGTTTCAAATCGATGATATATTAAACAAAGATATGTTAAACGAATATTATCATCTTCCTCGTAGGGTATATGAAGCAATCCACGAAATGTCATTTGATGAGTTGAAACGAACAGATGCAAGTAACGTCGACGGTAAAGATAATACATCTGAAGATACCGATGCAGAAACAGCTGAAGCTGAAACAAAAGCTCAAGATAGCAAATCAGAAGGTGGCGCATATCTTGAAATGGAACTTCATGAGGGTGAAAATAGTGAGGTTATGAGTGATAATGATACTGCGCGTGAGGGTGATTCCACAGACGACATGACGGATATGATGACTAAAAAAGGGCGTGGTTCAGAAAATACACTGAACAACGATGAAGGCGGGTTTATTGGTGAGAACGCTTCATTTGCACTTAAAGGAATTAACGAAAATGTTGAAATCAAATGGAATGTACCTGATATTGAACCTGATTTCTTGCCAGCATATCAAGATGTTAAAAATGATGTTCAATTCGAAACGAAAGATTTAATTCAAATTATTAAAAAAACGATTGATCGAGAACATGTAGATGAGCGTCACAATTTAACTAAAGGTCGTTTACAACGAGATTTAACTAATTGGTTTATCGATGACCAATATAAATTATTTTATAAGAAACAAGATTTAAGTAAGACGTTCGATGCTACTTTCACATTACTAATTGATGTGTCTGCAAGTATGTTCGATAAGATGGAGGAAACAATCAAGGGTGTTGTGCTTTTCCATGAAACGCTTAAAGCATTAAATGTTAAGCATGAAATACTGGCATTCAATGAAGATGCATTTGATTCTGATGATCGTAAACAACCTAACATCATTGATGAAATTGTTCATTACGATTATTCAACTATGGAAAAAAGCGGACCACGAATTATGTCATTACACCCGCAAGACGATAACCGTGACGGTGTAGCCATACGTATTGCTAGCGAACGTTTACTAAGAAGAAGTCATAATCAACGTTTCCTAATCGTCTTTTCTGATGGAGAACCTTCAGCTTACAATTATGCGCAAGATGGTATTTTAGACACGTATGAAGGAGTAGAAATGGCACGTAAATATGGTATTGAAGTATTTAATGTGTTCTTGAGTCAAGATGTTATTACAGAAGACATTGAACAAACTATTCATAATATTTATGGACAATATGCCTTATTTGTTGAGGGCGTAGAAAATCTTCCAAGCCATCTATCACCATTACTCAAAAAATTACTACTAAAATCATTTTAAAATTTTGTATAAATATAACCTTAATTATATATCAACTTTTCAAATTTTCTGAAATCACATAGACTTGCAATTCCTTTTTATGCTAGAATGTTTAATATTGCAAACATACACATAAAAAGGAGCAATTCTATGAATAAGAATACTTGGATTGTAGGATTTACGTTATTCGCTATGTTTTTCGGCGCAGGTAATCTTATTTTTCCACCAAATTTAGGTCAAGATAGTGGTCATTTCTTTTGGCCCGCTGTGATTGCATTTTGTTTAACAGGCATTGGCTTACCGTTACTAGGCGTTATTGTAGGCGCTCTAGACAAACAAGGCTACGTAGGTTCTTTAAACAAAATATCACCTAAATTTTCAATTATATTTTTAATTATTATATATTTAACAATCGGACCTCTGTTTGCAATTCCGCGTACAGCTTCAACTTCATTCGAGATGACTGTCACACCAATTGCTCATACAAATAGTAATCTTATACTATTCATATTTACGTTGATTTATTTCCTAATCGTTCTTTACCTTTGTATTAATCCAGGTAAAATTGTAGATCGCATCGGATCATTGTTAACGCCACTATTGTTGATAACAATTTTAGCCATGATTATTAAAGGTTTCGTCGATTATAGTGGTAATACGCCATCTCATGGAAATCAAGTTGATTATAGTTCTGCTATTGGAAGTTTTTCGAAAGGCTTTACAGAAGGTTATTTAACGATGGATGCAATTGCAGCAATTGCTTTCTCAATGATCGTAGTGAATGCAATCAAAGCAACAGGGGTAAAACATGCAGATCAAATATTTAAACAAACAGTAATGTCAGGTTTAATTGCAGCTATAGCACTCATCTTCATATACGTGTCATTAGGATTTATAGGTAATCATATGAACGTAGACAGTGAAACACTTAAAAATTTAACTGCTAAAGATCAAAATGTAGGTGCCTACTTATTAACAACAATGGCAGCAAGTGGTTTTGGTGTCTTTGGTAAATATTTATTAGGTATTATTGTTGCATTAGCTTGTTTGACAACTGCTTGTGGCTTAATAGTGGCTGTAAGTCAGTATTTCAACAGAATATTCCCTAAAGTTTCGTATAAAGCATATACAATATTCTTTACTTTAATTAGTTTTATATTGTCCAATTTAGGTTTAAATGCAGTAATATCCATGTCTGTTCCAGTATTAAGTATTATTTATCCAGTAGCAATAACTGTGGTATTACTTATCTTACTTGCAAGATTTATACCAACTAAGCGAATTGCTCAACAAATACCAATTGTTGTCATTAGTATCGTTTCAATTTTGAGCGTTATTAGTTCTAATGGTTGGGTGAAGATGTCATTTATAGATGCTTTACCATTAAAGCAATATTCATTAGAGTGGTTCCCAATAGCAGTGATTGCTACCATTATTGGTTATATAGTCGCTAAGTTTGTAAAACAGGACTATATTATTTATCAAAAAGAATAGTTCTTTAATAAAATTTACAACAAGTCGAAGACATTAAAAAGCACATCAGACTCAAATTGAGTTGTGATGTGCGTTTGTTTATGTGCTATTCTTTCTTCATAGAAAGTAAGTGTTGTTTTAATTCATCTTCTAAACCAACGAGTTCTTTTTCTGCTTCTTTACGTTTTTGGCGACCATTTTGTTGAATTTGAAGTGTTTGTTCTATCGTTTCGATAATATCGCTTTGTGTCGATTTAAGTGTTTCAATATCAACAATACCGCGCTCATTTTCAGTTGCAGTTTCAATGGCATTTTGTTTTAGCATCGCCGCATTTTGCGTAAGCAAATCATTCGTTGTATCAGTTACAGCACGTTGCGCAGACACTGCATTACGTTGTCTCATCAATGTAAGGGCAATCGCCATTTGATTTTTCCATAGAGGAATACTTGTTAAAATCGAACTTTGAATTTTCTCAGCTAAAGCCTGATTCACATTTTGAATCATACGGATTTGTGGTGCAGTTTGTATTGCAATTTGACGAGATAATTGTAAATCATAAATGCGTTTATCTAAACGATCAACAAATTGTTCCATATCCGCTACAGCTTGGATATCCATTTGATTGCCACTTTGATGCGCATTTGCTTGTAATTTCGGAATATCTTCAGCTTGTATTTCATGTTTTTTTCTTTTAGCAGCAGCAATATATAAATTAACATCATCAAAGTAGTCTTTATTTTGTTGATATAAATCGTCTAATAATTTAATGTCTTTAGATAGATTATTTTTGTGTCTACCAAGCTGAATTGTGATTCTATCAATTTGCGAACTAACAGATTGCATTCTTGAAAATACTTCATTAATAGAAGCTTTCGTACGTTTAAATAAACGTTTCAACTTAGATTGTTTCTCTGGATTTAATTCATCAGGGTTGACGGCTTTTAGTTTTGACATTAGCTGATTAAGTGAATCCCCAACAGGTCCAATATCTTTTGTCTGCACTTCATCCAACATTTTATGCGAGAACTGAGACATGTTTTCTTGTAAATGAGTACCATAAGTTAGTAACCCATCATTATCTAAAGGTTTAATTTGTTGACTAATAGTTTCAATCTTTTGTAGTTCTTTATCAGTAAATTGTTGCTGAAAATCGTCTAAAACTGTATTATCATGTGCTAGGTTAATGTTGTTTTCATTATTTAAATTATTAAACTGTTGTTGTTCTATATAATCATCTAATGGATGTGCGTTGTTAAATTGTTCATCTCGAGACATTTAAATAAATCGCTCCATTTCTTTATTCTATTTATCTTTATGACGTGTTTGTTCCAATTTATTAAGTTGCATTTCAACATCTAGACGTTCGTAATCATCTTCATTGATTCTCTTCAAATCAGCAATTAGTGTACGTTTCACTTCATCTAGCGTAATACGTGTTTGTTCTAATTTTTGCCTTTCTTCAACTGATTTTTTTGGCATTTTAGCCAGTCGAGTATATGACTCAATTAAATTTAAAGCATTGTCTATATGTGAATAAAAGAAACTTTCAACTTTAAAGAACATTGCTGGTCGTTGTTTAACAGCAAAGTGAATAGACTTTGATATTCTATAGATATCATTTATTTGTCTAAAATCCTGAATAGATCTTACATTAATAAATGACTTCAATATAGTACGTATCTTGCCTTGGGTTTGCTTTAAATGGTTTCTCACGTAATAATAGTCTCTTCGTGAAAGGCCAATTTCTGTTAAATACTTCTTAGACGTAAGTCGTTGAGTAGGGAAGTAGGACACAAAAAACATCCCAATTCCTATTAAACCATCAATAATGAATGATAAATCAAAGCCAAAAACGCTGATCAACCATGACACTATTGCTACTGGAACGCCCACAATCACGCCAAAAAGTCGAGAAATATTGTATCTCAAATGACATCTTCCTTTTTATATTTAAATCGATTTAAAGTCTGTAAAATCTTCACTCAAATTAGTTTCTTCAAGTTCATAGTGTGTAACATGTGAAGCAGGTGATGCACCATTGATCACAGCATTAATAAACTGATCAATATTATCGTCATTACCTATTGCATATATTTCAACATAATCATCTACATTCTGAACTGTACCTTTAACATAATATTTGTTTGCTAATCTTTGCGTAAAATATCGAAAACCTACACCTTGAACAGTTCCAAACACTTGTAAATGCTTTTGCTTCATAGTATCACCTCTTACACTTATTATACGTAGTTTTATACTAAAAAACTAATATTAACTATTGAATCAAGAGGCTATCAGTCAAAAGTATGAGCCGTTATATTTTTAATTCAGATATAAAATAGTTAAAATAAGTATTATAGGTTAATTGAGAGGGGATTTATATATGTGGACAGTTACCAAGATCAGAGCTGACTACGAGGGATGGTGGTTATTTAGTGACTGGACAGATAAAATTGTTGAACAACATCAATTTTCAACGTATGCTGAAATGATTGATTACTATAAAGATATAATTACAAAAAGTAAAAATGATTATGATAATTATGTTGTTGGTAAATACAATATTCATGCATTTTATAACAACTGTGATTTAAACTTTTGTGAAGATTGTGAAGAAGACTTACAAATATTTTATAGTTTTATTGTATTAAATAATAAAGAAGTATATTATAATCTACCAAAAATTAATTAAAAGATAATTTTCTATAATTGTATTGCAATTTGGTAAGAACTAACATATAATTACTACTAAGCAATGGTTTTATTCCATATTGCAAAGAATATCTGTAAGAGTTATTTATAGCGTTTCGTTATTCATACATAATTGTCACATGTATTTTTTGTAATATGCGAATAATGCATATTGAAAGAATTTAGTCTTGGAGGTTTCAGAATTATGAAACAAGGTACAGTTAAATGGTTTAACGCTGAAAAAGGTTTTGGTTTTATCGAAGTTGAAGGTGAAAACGATGTATTCGTACACTTCTCAGCAATTAACCAAGATGGTTACAAATCATTAGAAGAAGGTCAATCAGTTGAATTTGAAGTAGTTGAAGGCGACCGCGGTCCTCAAGCTGCAAACGTTGTAAAACTATAATAAATAGATTGTAAAATATTGACTTTAGTAACACCTTACCAAGATGTAAGGTGTTTTTTATTTTGGTTCTACGCAAACATCGGTTGATAAATAAAAAAATTATGGCTCTATAATAAATTGGACTGATGACTAAAATCATCTGTCCAATTTTTATGTTTTGAATACAAAAATAGCGCAATTACCTCTATAATTATTAGTTACCACAACAAATAAAAAAGGAAGGTAATGCGCCTATGTGTAA
>NZ_JAESMI010000037.1:0-40418 GCF_017893095.1 Staphylococcus sp. GDX8P80P
AAATTCCACTACTTATAATGCTAGTAGATTGTTAGTTACTGAATCAGCAAGAGTACAAGCAGAGTCGCAAAAACTAACCTATTTAAAAGAAGTAGGTGAAGAAGGAGAGTACAAATATGTAGCCAAAATAGACAAGAAAACATCTGAAATTTGTCACTCATTAAATGGTAAAGTATTTAAAGTTAAAGATATGATACCTGGTATTAATGCTCCACCAATGCACCCTTGGTGCAGAAGTACTACAGTACCGCATGTGGGAAACTGGCGGGATAAATTCTTTACTGAACGTAAAGGTAAGTATCAGACAAAACAAAAACAAAGAAAAAATGAACTTAAACAAGCTAAAATATTAGGTAAGAAAATTAATATTACTGATCAAGCAATTGATAAAGTAAGATATATTGATATTCCCACACATACAACAGAAGAAAATAAATTTATACAAGAACAACATAAAGCACTTCTCAAAGATGCCAAAGAAAACAATGATAGCAATGAAGTTGCATATTTATTAAAAGATGGCAAAGTTATAAAAGTATATGGAAATCAAGATAGTGTTTCATTTGAACCAGGAAGTAAGGCGAATAATTTATTAATAAACAGTAAAGAAAATTCTATAACTATGCTACACAAGCATCCTGGGCAATCTAGTTTTTCTGCATATGATATATACATTTTTTAAGCATCAATCAATAAAAACGATTACAATTGTCACTAATAGAGGACAAATTAAATTTATAACTAAAACAGATAATATTAATGATATAGAGGTTAGAAAGTTATGTGCTAAATATTTTTCTAATCTTAATGTATATACTGAAAATCACATTGAAAATTTGCTGAAGCAAATTTATAATATGAATATGATTAAATTTAAAGTGAGATGATTTTAATAATGTTACCTTCAAAGTTAGATGGAAAAGTATCTGCAAAAGAATTAAGTGAATCTTTTAAGGAATTAGCAAAAGAATTAGAAGCTAAAACTAAAAATCAAAAATCTAAAGAGTAGCATCCTTTCTACCCATATAAATAGAAAGTGGTGCTATTTTTATACACTTTTTTAACCTTCTACGGAAGGTTATTTTTTATGTCCAAAACGTGCTGATGACGTTATAAAAGCAAGTATGGAATGAAAAGTCGACAGACTATAAACGGAGGTATATCTCATGGAAAACAACCAAAGTAATATTACTGAAGAAACAAAAAGCAATGAGAATTTAGAAACACCTAATGAACAATCGCACTAGCTAAAGAAAGAAGAAAATCTGATGCAGTCTGGGACATAAATAATATAATAATGCTATCTAGCAAATTCGCAGTAGCTGACTGAACTGAGAAGGCGCTTAAATCAGACTTTTCTCAGTTCTAGCCATCCTTGCGGGGGTGGGCGGGGCCCCAACACAAAAAATCACGAAAGTGATTTTACAAGCTAAGCAAGTTGGGGTCGGGGCCCCAGCAAAGAGAATTTCATCAAGAAATTCTACAAGCAAAGCAAGCTGGGAGTGGACGACGTATTTAAAAGAATTCTGTCCCACTCCCATTCAAGAAGCTGAAAAACTGGGAAAGATGAATAAAAACCAAAAAAGCTAATATGAGATAGAAAACTTTTGAAAGAGAATGAAGCATTAAAAGCTGAAAAGGCATTATCTCAAATGAGAAATGAAACGCGTTCAATGCTTAGCGAATCAGGTGTAAAAAACTTTGATGATCAAACCATAGACATTGTAGAAAACACTAATTTAATTGCTGAACTAAAATACGCTTCAATATCTTGCGATAAAACTTAAATTTACACTTGTGTGTTATATTATAAAATTAATATAATATAATTAAATAAAAAAGTTGGTCTAAAAATATGAGAACTATCGACTCAAGTAAGACATATGAAATAGTTAATAATTTATAAGGAGACGAATTTTATGAGTAGAGATTTGAGAAGAAAGTTAACTTTTTATATTAATGTAGTTACTTTATTGTTAGCTATGGTTAATTTTTTTAAGAAATAAAAGGAGTGTTTAACAACATGAAATTCAACAGGGAGCAAATATTTCTATATTTAACTATAGGTATATTTATATTAGTATTACTGACTTTAATAACCAGCTTAATAAATTAAATTTAAAACCATAATTATTAATTTAGAATAGATGGAGTGAGAAAGTATGAGAAATATAACAATCCATATTGACGAAGATTTTATGCATAAATTGATTGAAGAGAAACTAGATAATATATTGCAAAATTGTAAGAGACAATATGCTTCAGTAGGTATTAAAAATTTAGTAACTTTGACTGGATTAAGTAAATCAAGGCTTCAAAATAAAATAGTCTGTGAACCTAAAATTGACGAAGTAACTCGTTGGGTTGGATCTAGAATAATTTATCTTTATCCACAAGTGCTTGAAGCTTATCAAAAAGTTATTAATAGAATAGGCGTATGATAAAGGGCAGTACTTTAAACTATAGGTGACTAATATAATAAAACAAAGTATAATATTGTATTATACTACTTAAAATTCAATATTAACGTGGTAGTGAATGTGATTAACTTGATTGCTTAAACTTTTATAAGGAGAATAAAAAAGTGGAATTTAATATTAAAGTCACTATAGAAAAACGAGAACCATCTAAAAAAGAAAAAGTTATAGCACTCTTTGGATTAATTTTAATTATAGCCGGTATTTATTTTAAATTTCATTAAAAACAGGATTTCCTTTTAGGAAGTCCTGTTTTTCAGATATCAAATTAACTCTAATAACTTATCTACATTTTCTTCGGTAGTGGCCCAACTTGTCGCAAATCGTACGACACGATGATTATCGTCATGTTTCTCCCAAATCGCGAACTTTACTTTTTGTTTCAATTCTTTAATCTTTTCTTCACTAAGTACAAAAAATTGTTGATTGGTAGGTGAATCGAAGTAAAGTTGATAGCCTTTTTCAAGGAATCCTTTTTTCATTTTATTAGCCATATTAATAGCATGACGGCTAATATCTAAGTATAAATTATTAGTGAATAATTCTAGAAATTGTACGCCTACTAAGCGACCTTTAGCAAGTAATGCACCATGTTGTTTGATACGAGTGGTAAAGTGTTTTGGCTCATTATTTTTAGTAAATACGATGGCTTCACCACATAGCGCACCTATTTTAGTACCACCTATATAAAAGATGTCGCAATATTTAGCAATATCTTCAAATTTTAAATCACTTTGATCACTCATTAAACCATAGCCTAAACGCGCACCATCCATAAATAAAGGTACATTATGTTCTTTACACACGTCAGCAAGATTCTTCAATTCTTCTTTACTATATAAAGTACCGTATTCTGTAGGGTGTGAAATATAAACCATTCCCGGAAAGACCATGTGTTCGCGTTTGAAATCATTGTAAAATGTATCTAAATATTCATTCACTTCTTTTGATCTAATTTTACCTTCGTGAGATGGTATCGCTAACACTTTATGACCACTAAATTCAATCGCACCACCTTCGTGTACAGCGACATGACCTGTATCCGCTGAAATTACACCTTCATATGGCTCTAATACTGAATTAATCACAACTTGATTGGTTTGCGTTCCGCCAACTAAGAATCGTACAGTCGCTTCTGGACACTTAATGGCTGATTTAATTTTTTCTGCTGCTTGCTTTGAAAATTGATCATCACCATAACCAGAGGCCTGGATTAAATTGGTATCAAGTAATCGTTGTAATACGTTTTCATGTGCACCTTCAAGGTAGTCATTTTCAAAAGAAATCATATAATACCCCACAATCTAAATAGTTTAATTATTCTGAAAATTTAATAGAATGACTTTAGTATACAATAATTTAGCACTTATGTGAATTTAATATTTTAAATATAAAATTGTAAGCGTTTTAATTAAAAAGGTGAAGTGTAAATTTATTTGCGATTTAAATGTAAAAAGACTATGATTTAAACAAATAAGTTGAAATGGAGTGTTATAAAATGAGCAAAATCAAATTTAAAAAAATTCAAGAAAAAACTCTGGATGAGCTAGAAAAAGAGATTAATGTATATCTTGAAAGTGATGAAGGTAGCCAATATGAAGTTATGAATATTTCGATTGATAAAGTAGAAGAACGTAAATTCCCCAATAATGAAGAAGTACTTAACGCAATTATAATATTAAATGCCAAGTAATATATTGATTGAATAGATAAATCCAAATTATAAAATTAAATAGGAGTATTATTTTATGAAATTTATGTTCGGCCCAGATTTGGGGACGTTTTTTACGATTATATTAGCACTAGGATTTGTGATAAATCTAATATTAGCGTTTATTATTATTTTTTTAGAAAGAAATAGACGTAGTGCATCATCAACATGGGCATGGCTCTTTGTATTATTTGTTTTACCATTAATCGGGTTTATACTCTATTTATTTTTTGGAAGAACAGTTTCAAAAAGGAAAACGGAGAAAAATAATGGTAAAGAATTGGATACATTTAAAGGTGTAGTAGATGAACAAGTTAAACAATTTGATGCATATCGTTATCAAACTCATAATCAGCAAGTAACGAAACATAGGGATCTTATTAGAATGTTATTAAACAAGCAAGATGCATTTCTAACAGAAGATAATCATATTGATTTATTTACGGATGGCCACAAGCTTTACGACAAAGTGATTGAAGATATTTATAATGCGAAAGACTACATTCATTTAGAATATTATACATTTGAACTTGATGGCTTAGGTCATCGTATAATAGATGCATTAGAAACAAAACTTAAAGAAGGTTTGGAAGTTAAAATATTATATGATGATGTGGGTTCTAAGAAAGTAAGAATGTCAAAATTTCATCATTTCCAATCACTAGGTGGCGAAGTTGAAGCCTTTTTTGCCTCTAAGTTCCCACTTGTCAATTTTAGAATGAATAACCGGAATCATAGAAAGATTATAATTATTGATGGACAAGTAGGATACATCGGAGGATTTAATATTGGTGATGATTATTTAGGACTTGGTAAGTTAGGGTACTGGAGAGATACGCATATTCGTGTTGAAGGTAATGCCATCGATGCATTACAAATACGTTTTATTTTAGATTGGAATTCACAAGCACATCGTCCACAATTTGAATATGATGAGAAATATTTCCCTGAAAAGAATCAGCATAAAGGTAAATCAGCTATACAAATTGCTTCAAGTGGACCTGCTTTTGAGTTACATCAAATAGAGTACGGCTATACTAAAATGATTATGAGCGCCAAAAAATCTATTTATATGCAAAGTCCTTACTTTATTCCAGATCAATCCTATATCAATGCACTGAAAATGGCGGCGAATGCTGGCGTAGATGTACATTTAATGATTCCATGTAAACCAGATCATCCATTCGTATATTGGGCGACGTTTTCAAATGCTGCTGAACTATTAAATAGTGGTGTGAAAATTTATACGTATCAAAATGGTTTTATCCACTCTAAAGTTATGATAATTGATGATGAAATATGCAGTGTTGGTTCCGCTAACATGGACTATCGTAGTTTCGCATTAAATTTTGAAGTGAATGCATTTATCTATGATGAAAATATCGCCAAACAAATTAGAAATGCTTATGAAGAAGATATTAAAAAATCTAAATTATTAACATTAGACGCATATAATAAACGTCCACTTTCAATTAAAATAAAAGAAGATATAGCAAAATTAGTATCACCAATTTTATAGTATTCAGAATAAGAACATACACAAACTAATCTAATAAGATTACTTGTCGGTTATTGCCGGTTAAATGGAGAAGGCATTTTGTTTCTCTATTAAATCTAATGGATTAACCTATTTATGAGATTAAGCGACACTGAGTTGCTTAATCTTTTTTGCTATTTTGTCATCATTTTACTATGACAAATGTCATAGTAAAGTCATGACATTATGAACTAATTTCAGCTTCGATAAAAGAATAAGATAGATGTATAAATGATAAGGATGTGAGTTCGTAATGATAAATATCAACCAATTGAATAAATCGTTTGGCCTGAAGACTATATTAGATAACATTACTTTAAATATCGAAGAAGGAAAATGTACAGCTTTAATCGGAAAAAATGGCGCAGGCAAGTCAACATTAATTGATATACTAATTGGTCATAAACATGCGAATAGTGGATCTATTGAGGATACATCAAATCTAATTTCGTCGAAGAATATGGGGATATTATTTCAAACTACACATTTGCCTAAGCTCATTAAAGTGAAAGAGTTATATCATTTATATGCACAATTATACCCAAATCCCATGACATTTGAAACGTTTCAAAGATTAACGCATTTTACGGATGTCCAAATGAATCAATATGCTAATAAATTATCAGGAGGGCAAAGAAGAATATTAGATTTTGTACTCATTTTAATAGGAAAGCCTCAATTCTTAATATTAGATGAACCAACCACTTCAATGGATATTGAAACGAGGGAACATTTTTGGAATTTGATTAGTTATCTCAAACAAGATGGAATGACCATATTGTATACGTCTCATTATATTGAAGAAGTCGAAAGGATGGCTGACAAAGTTGTGTATATAGAGCACGGTAAGGTTAAACTTAATGATACACCGCAAAATATCTTGTTTAGTCAAAATAATTCTATTATTGAAGTCATGAAATATACAGAAGACCAATATCATCAACTTTCAGAAATATACCATATAGATATTATGAATAATAATTTAAAAATACATTCAGAAAATGTTGAGTCAGTCATTATGAACTTAATTAAAATCCAAATAGATTTAAACCAAATTACAATTTATAAGAAATCTTTACTGGACCATATGTTTTCAAATGAAGAAAGTGTGGTTCAATAGCTTATGTTAAAGACAATGACTTTACTCAATTTTGAATATAAATTATTGTTGCGACGTAAATTTTCGTCATTTATGGCATTTGTTTTTCCGCTTGCGTTCTACTTACTATTTACATCTTTAATTGATATGCCAGAAGATGCAAAAAAAGTTTTTTATAAAGAATATATGTATAGTATGACTGTATTTAGTTTAATGGGCTTCTGTTTAATGCAATTTCCATTAGAAATTATAGATGAAAGGAATAATGGATGGTATAAAAAAATAATATCTACACCCATCACTGCACTAAATTATTATTTAGCTAAAATACTTAAAACAATGACTTTATTTTTTATTTCAATTGTACTTTTATATAGTGTGGCCCATTTCTATAAAGGTGTATCACTTAAACCAAGTGAATGGATCTTATCTGGTGTAACACTATGGTTAGGTGCTAGCATGTTTCTAACTTTAGGTTTAATTATTACGCAATTTAATGAAACACAGAAAGCGAGTAGTATAGCAAATTTACTTAATATTGTTTTAGCGATTATTGGCGGTTTATGGTTCCCAGTAAGTACGTTTCCAGATTGGATGCAAACCATTACTAAGTTAACACCAACGTATCATTTACGTCATTTGGCACTTGAACTAGGTAAAGGTCATGGCTTTAATCTTCAATCGTTCCTTATTTTAGGTATTTATAGCATTATTTTTTTAGGTATTGCATTATTAATTAATAAGAAGAAAGAGGTGGATTAAATGAAACGTAGTTTAGGCGCTAAAATGGGAGAAATTTCATCTTTAATTTACTTAATATTTCCTTATTATGGTTTATATTTAACGTGGAGACATGAAAGCTTTTTCATTAATCTTTGTATAGTCATCATTTTTACGATTGCATATGCAGGGTTAATTCTATTTCATGAAACATTGAGCCGCCGAATGAACTTAATTTTATTCATTATTCACTTTTTAGCGATAATCTATTTTGTATATGCATACAATCCGTCATTGAGCTTATTTTTCTTCTTCAGTGCTTTTGCAATACCATTTTTATTTAAAAAAGGGGTTAAATCAATCGAATTTGTTTTATTAATAAGTTCAATGATTGCTTGTATCATCATCACAACTTTACATTCCAATCACTTATATGTTGTGAGTATTATTATATATTATATTGTCATTTTAGCGATATTGTTTGGTAATTTTAAAATTGTGAAAGAAAGACAATATCGCCAACAAATTGAGGAAAAGAATAAATATATTAATATTTTAATTGCTGAGCAAGAACGCAACAGAATCGGTCAAGATTTGCATGATACATTAGGTCATGTATTTGCAAGTTTAAGTGTGAAATCAGAGTTAGCAGCGAAACTGATTGATAAAGATCCTCAAGCCGCTAAGAAAGAAATTTTAAATATAAATGAAATGTCGAAAGAAACATTGGAGAAAGTAAGGCACATTATCGAAAATTTAAAAGTACAAAGTTTTGAAGAGGAAATTCAATCAATAGCGCAAATATTACAGGATACGAATATTCACTTTCATTTTGAAAATAAAAGAGGCGCGAGTTCTCTTAATCCAACTAAACAAACCATATTATCTATGATACTTAGAGAAGCAGTTAACAATGTGATTAAGCATGCACAAGCCACTGAAATTAACGGGAAAATAGAAAGTAATGACATAGGTATTCAATTCACCATCAGTGATAATGGTATAGGTTTGAAACAACCTAATAAAGTGAATTTAAAAAGTATTAATGATAGGGTAGCGTTATTAAACGGTACTATTCATATCACTTCTAAACAGGGTACGACCATCGATATAATGATTCCGAGAGAAGGTATACAATGATTTCAATCGTGATTGCAGAAGATCAAAATATGTTACGTAAAGCAATGATACAATTAATTGAATTTCATGATGATTTAAAAGTAATCAATGATTTTGATAATGGTGTTGATGCATTGGAATGCATTACGCATAATCAGCCCGACATCGCTATTCTCGATATTGAAATACCAGGGATGACAGGCTTAGAGGTATTGTCGCAATTAAGAGAACACAAAGTTAAAACAAAGGTAATTATTGTTACGACTTTCAAAAGGCCTGGTTATTTCGAAAGAGCAGTTGCGAACGATGTCGACGCATATGTCTTAAAAGAACGCTCAGTCGACGATTTAGTTACCACCATTCACAAAGTTTTAAATGGCGAAAAAGAATATAGTACATCTTTAATGACATCTTTATTTAAAGAGGCCAATCCTCTAACGCATAAAGAGCAAGTAGTACTACGTGAGATTGGAGAAGGGTTAAGTAATAAAGAAATTGCGGATAAGCTTTATCTTTCAAATGGGACAGTAAGAAATTATATGTCTAACATTATTGATAAGCTCGAAGCGGAGAATCGTTTTGATGCTTGGAAAAAAGCGAACGATAAAGGTTGGATATAGTATTGGATTAATTTCATCAAATAGACTGCATAAAAGTGCAGAACATAAAACTGTGTTTAGGTTACTATACTTCAGTAACCGAAAACAGATGATTTTATGTTCTGCATTTTGTTTACAAATAATCGCGTACGTTGAAGTTGAGCGCGACATTTTAAATATATTACTTATTCTTTTCTTGCTTTTCTAAATTGTCGACATGAGTAGCTAATAAACGTAACACTTGCGCTACTTTATCTGGAGGGGTGTCTTTTGACAAGGTATGCTCGAATACATTGCCATTTTGTGTTTGAACTTTATATATTAGACCGTGATGATCTATAATGACGTCTATAATTTCCATAATGACACCTCGCTAATTGATTTGATGATGAGGCTTTTGTAGCTACTTAAAAATCCATCCATTTTTATAATTAATTTTATACAATTAAGGTATTTCTTATACATACCACTAATTTTAAAAATTAACCTTAAATATAAAAAAATGTGGGAGTTAGACAGAATTTAATTTTAATTCATAGTCTCGCTCCCAATTAGCTTTACTTCTAAAATGTTTTATGCGATTCATTGTTGTACCATGCTCGAAATGATAACTAAAGTTGAGAAAAACGAATATAACAACTTTCTCAATTTAATTAGCCATTTCAAATATGATACGTCACCTTAAAAATAATAGTGTTGTCATTGTTGTTATTATTTGTTTTTTCTTTTACGTACGATCGATTGAATAATATAAGCAATAAATCCTACTAACACGCCTAATAATATCGCTACTACGACAGATACAATAATAGGTAATTTATAGACGATTTGAAGAATCACCCCGACAATAATAGCTATGATAACAGCTATAACTGTCACTAAATTTTCATTTTTCTCAGACATCTATGTCACTCCTAACGCATTTATTATAGCATGGTATGACTCAACAATTCACTTATTGCGTGTAAGGTTGAGTCTAACTTTGTTCAATAAAATTAAGAAGCCATTGACGATTAATTTTAATTTATATATGATATTTATTATTGAAATTAAAAGTGTAGGTGACAACTGTGAATTCGAAAAAATCCCTTAGCATCATAGTATTAGCAGTTTTAGTAATAGGCGTTTTAGCTTTTCAATTTATTAATCATACAGGTCCATTTAAAAATAGTGGCACGCAATCTTCATCAAATTCTACTAATATGAAAGATAAAGAAAAAGTACATGTAGAACGTGTGGTAGATGGTGATACCTTTGTGGCAACTAATGAAGACGGCAAAGAAATTAAAGTTAGGCTTATTGGTGTAGATACACCAGAAACAGTAAAACCTAACACACCAGTTCAACCTTATGGTAAAGAAGCGTCAAATTATAGTAAACAACATCTAAACGGAAAAGATGTATACTTAGAATATGATAAAGAAAAAGAGGATCGTTATGGACGAACTCTGGCGTATGTGTGGTTGAATGATAACACGATGTACAACGAAGAATTAGTAAAAAAAGGATTAGCACGTGAAAAGTATTTCTCACCAAATGGCAAATATCGTCATATATTCGAACAAGGCGAACAACAAGCTAAAAAAGATAAAGTGAATTTATGGAGTTAAAAATTTAAGCGATTGACACGTGTATCTGTAAAAAGATGGAATGTCAATCGCTTGTTTAATGCATTAATTATTAAAGCTATTTACAATTTTAGTCACTTGTTCTTCAGAAAGCGGATGCTTAGATAAATCAATTGCATTTTTGATTACCGCTTCAAGAGATGACTTAGTCGAAACAGTATCCACATATTGAGCTCTTTCATCTGAACCTTCAATGATATTGACACTACCATCACTAAAGTCAACGACACCGATACTTTGTACTTTATGGTTAAAGTGATTTTCAATACCGTCTTTTAGAATTTTAGAATTAATTGCTGCCTGTTCATATGGATCATGATCATAAAATTCATAAATGACACGGTTACTTTGGATTTTTTCGATGAAAGTATAAATCTCACTTCGTGGTGAATCGAACTGACTATGATATTGTTTGCTAACATAATGACCAACAATTTGATTGACATCAGTTGTGTCGATTTGCATATCATCGTCAACTGGTGCATCAAAGTGATAAAATGTCTTTTGTTTCCAGTTTTTGACATCAATATTGATTAAACCAACATCTGAAACGACGATATAATCAAACGTTCTAGCATATTCAAAGAAAGGATGCTTAGTAGCTAAATTACTTGTCGTTATAATATCATAGAATTTTAACTTTCCTTCGTCTTTATACTTATCAAGTATGCCAGTTAAAACGTGCTTTGCGTTTCGTTTAGCATGTGAGCTTACGTCATTATTAGAACTAAGCATTTGATTTTTGAGTTCTAAATTTTCATTACTAAGCGACGCATTCTTTGTTACCATCTGATTTCTCGCGTAAACTTCTGTATCAACTCTATCTTGCATATAACGTTGATTTAAGATGAACGCTAAAATAAGAATAACGATGATAACAACCAAGATAATTGTTAATGTCATAATTCATCACCTATGTTCGAATTTTTCATTTTATATCACTCATTTATTGTAATCTTAAAGATGTGAGTGATATGAAATAACATATAAATTATATCTATTATATTTGCGTAGTTCAACAAAATATAAATTAAGTTAAATTGTTAAATTAATAAAAATAATCTAATTATTAGTCATATCAATCATTTTTTTAACATCATTTTTAATAATACTTCACAATTCGTAAATTGAAAACTCAAATCAGTATATGTATAATTAGTATATGAAAGCGTTTCCTTTGGAGGTAGTAATATGGAACATCAACAACATGTAGAAGAGCTAGTTAAAATATTAAAAAATAAATGTCGTACTTCATTCAAATTTCACGGGGAAGTCGCAATGCAGTTATTTTTAAGTGATAATTTTATTCTACCTTCTAGAGTCGACATTTGTGTAGAGCGCAAGCAACTCGTCGAAGTACTAAAAGTAATTCCTTCCACATATCAATTAAATTATTATGATAAAAATAATGCGTTAATGGATCGTAATCAACTAAGTGTGCCAGAAATAGCGCACATAGATATTACGTTTAACCAACAATTGTTAATAAATATCTTCATTTATGATGTGGTGAATGAAGAATGGATATTTAGACTTGATAATAATATTCGTATTCCTATGAATAGCATATACTTTCATTCATTGACGTGGGGCGTAGATTATATTAAGCCAGAAATTGTATTAATGTATGATTTATTAGATAACCAAAACTATCATCAATTACCTAACTACAAAATGGTTTTAGACTCTTTAAGCTATTATCAATTTGTAATTTTGAAAGTAGTTGTGGGTGAGCAACGTATAAAAGAAGCTTTAGCCAATAATCATTCATAAAAAACATCTAATATTTAAGTAAAATGTAAAGGAACATGATTACTTAAATACTAGATGTTTTTAATTATGCTCGCTTATTTAAGTTTTTTAAACAAACGCCATGATAACAATATTCATATGTAGACAAAACAGCTTTATCTGCATCTTCAATTGAAATACCAAACATCATTGAAATTTCTGATGACCCTTGGTTTATCATTTTTAAATTGATATTGGATTCTGCTAAAGCATGCGTGATCGTGTTCGCTGTGCCAATCGCTTTATTCATACCTTCGCCAACAATCATTAGTATGGCTAGATCATGCTCGATACTTAATTCATCGACATCACAACGTTTACGAATCGCATTGAGTACATCTTTCTCTTTACCTTTTAATTGATGTGTACGGAGAATGATACTGATGCTGTCAATCCCTGAAGGCATATGGTCGAATGAAATATTATAGTCTTCTAATATTTCAAGTACCTTACGAGTGAAGCCAACTTGTCTGTTCATTAAATATTTTTTAATGTTAATTACAGTAAATCCTTTATCACAACTAATACCAATAATGACATTTTTATCACTTACATCTCTATCATGACGAATAAATGTTCCTTTATCTTGAGGGCGATTGGTATTTTTAATAACCACTGGAATTCTATGTTTATAAAGTGGTTGCAAGGCTTCATCATGGAAGACGCTAAATCCCGCATAAGACAATTCACGCATTTCACGATAGGTAATCTCTTCAATAAGATCGGGGTTTTGAATAATATTTGGATTCGCTTTGAAAATACCTGATACATCAGTGAAGTTCTCGTAAAGAGATGCTCTAATTCCTCTAGCAATAATTGCACCCGTAATGTCAGAACCACCTCTAGGGAAGGTAACAACGTAGTTATTCTTTGATACACCAAAGAATCCAGGGATAATAATTTTGCCTTCAATATCTCTTAATTTACTTATCTGTTCATATGCTTCTTCTAAAATTTGTGCTTGCTGTGGTAAATCTGTTACTAGAATACCTGCATCTTTAGGTGAAAGATAAGTCGTTTTAAAGCCTTGTGAATCATTATATGAGGCAATTAATTGTGCATTAAAATTTTCGCCACAAGATAGAAGTGCATCATACAATCTTAAAGGTTCTTCTTTTAAAGTTGAAATAATTTCTTCTAATGTCTCGTCAATCACAGTTAATAACGACGTATCCATATCCAATTCTTGTAAGATATCAGCATATCGTTGAATAATTTCTTTCTTTTTATCCTGATAATTAAGGTTATTTAGTACTTTTTCGTATAATCGAACAAGAAGATCTGTCGTTTTAACATCATCTTTGTGTCGCTTTCCTGGTGCAGATACAATGATAATTTTACGTTCTGGGTCACTATTTACGATATCTAGGACTTTTTTAATTTGTGTTGCATTTGAAACTGAACTACCGCCGAATTTTGCCACTTTCATATACCTAATCAACCTTTCTAAAAAATCAGAAAATTCTATTTAATTTTCTGATATCACGTGATAATATATAGCTAAGTATTTACATTTTATGCTAAAAAGTCCTATCAATTTAATATGGTTTAATAGTATACTAAAACAAAGTATATTTCAACAAGACAATTGTATTTCTCAATTATACAAATGGGGGAAGATAAAAATATGAAAGAATTAAATATTGCTTTACTTGGTCTAGGGACAGTTGGATCAGGCGTAGTTAAAATAATTGAAGAAAATCGACAACAAATCATTGATACGTTAAACAAAGATATTGTTATTAAACATATTTTAGTACGTGATAAAACTAAGAAAAGACCTATTAATATTAGCCGATATCATTTAACTGAAGATGTTAATGAAATTTTAAATGATGATTCCATTGATATTGTCATTGAAGTTATGGGTGGTATCGAGCCGACTGTAGATTGGTTGAGAGATGCGTTAAAGAGCGGGAAACATGTCATCACTGCAAATAAAGATTTATTAGCAGTACATTTAAAATTATTAGAAGATTTAGCAGAAGAGAAAGGACTTGCGTTGAAGTTTGAAGCGAGTGTTGCTGGCGGTATTCCTATTGTAAATGCAATTAATAATGGATTGAATGCGAATAATATTTCTAAGTTTATGGGAATACTCAATGGTACTTCTAACTTCATTCTTTCTAAAATGACGCGCGAACAAACAACGTTTGAAGAAGCACTTGATGAAGCACAACGATTAGGATTTGCTGAAGCAGACCCAACTGATGATGTAGAAGGCATTGACGCAGCGCGCAAAGTTGTTATTACGTCTTATTTATCGTTTAACCAAGTTATTAAATTAAATGATGTTAAGGTTCGAGGTATCAGCCAAACAACGCTATCTGATATCAATGTAGCTGATAAATTAGGCTATAAAATCAAACTAATTGGTAAGGGAACTTATCAAAATAGTAAAGTGAACGCATCAGTTGAACCAACATTAATACATAAATCCCACCAACTAGCTACAGTTGAAGATGAATATAATGCTATTTATGTCGTAGGAGATGCAGTAGGTGACACAATGTTCTATGGGAAAGGCGCAGGTAGCCTAGCTACTGGTAGTGCCGTTGTAAGTGACTTATTAAACGTTGCATTATTCTTTGAATCAAATACACATACATTACCGCCACACTTTGAACTGAAAACGGATGCAACACGAGAACTGATGGATACGGAAGATGTAGTATCCATTCAAGAGAAGTTAAATTATTATGTCGTTCTAAAAAGTGACTTATCAAAAGAAAAATTTGAATCATTATTGAAAGAAACGTTACCATTTCACAAATCACTACAGGTTGAACAGCGAGATGATCAATCTTATGGTGTAGTTATTGTTGGTTTAGATCAATCACCGGAAGACGTTTTAAGTAAAGCTGATTTTAATATTGAGAAAATTTATCCAGTTGAAGGGGTTTAATGTTTATGAAAAGATGGCAAGGTTTAGTAGATGAGTTTAAAGCATATTTACCAGTTAATAGCGACACACCAAAGTTAACTTTAAATGAAGGTCATACACCATTGATTCATTGTGACAATTTATCGGACATGTTAGATATTGATTTATATGTAAAATATGAAGGTGCAAATCCAACAGGTTCTTTCAAAGATAGAGGAATGGTTATGGCTGTTACTAAAGCGAAAGAACAAGGGAAGAAAGTCGTCATTTGTGCATCTACTGGTAACACTTCAGCTTCCGCAGCTGCGTATGCAGCAAGAGCTGGACTAAAAGCAATTGTGGTTATTCCAGAAGGAAAGATTGCACTTGGTAAATTGTCGCAAGCTGTAATGTACGGTGCTGAAATCGTTTCAATTGAAGGAAACTTTGATGAAGCGTTGGAAATAGTTAAGGAAATTGCTAAAAATGACGAAGAGATTGAACTAGTTAATTCTGTAAATCCTTATCGTATTGAAGGACAAAAGACAGGTGCATTTGAAATTGTTGAGCAATTAGAACAAGCACCTGACATACTTGCAATTCCAGTTGGTAATGCTGGTAACATTACTGCTTACTGGAAAGGGTTTAAAGAATATCATGAGAAAAAAGGTAGTCAATTACCGCGATTATTTGGTTTCCAAGCAGAAGGTGCTTCACCAATAGTACAAAATAAAGTGATTAAAAACCCTGAAACAATTGCTACAGCCATTCGAATTGGTAATCCAGCGAGTTGGACTAAAGCTACTAATGCGTTAGATGAGTCTAAAGGATTAATTGATAGTGTTACAGATGAAGAGATATTAGAAGCTTATCAATTAATGACATCTAAAGAAGGTGTGTTTAGTGAGCCGGCTAGTAATGCTTCAATTGCTGGATTAATTAAATTACATCGTGCAGGTCGACTACCTAAAGGTAAAAAAGTAGTGGCAATTTTAACTGGTAATGGATTAAAAGATCCTGACACTGCTATTTCGATTTTAGATAATCCGATTCAACCGCTTCCTAACGATAAATCAAGTATTATTGATTACATAAAAGGGGCTTTGTAAAATGAGCGAACAATTGCACTTAAAGATACCAGCGTCTACGGCTAATCTAGGCGTTGGTTTCGATTCCATAGGTATGGCTATAGATAAATATTTGCATCTCTATGTGGAACGAATTGAAGGGGATAATTGGGAATTTACGTATCTGAATTCTGAATTAGCGTCACTTCCTAATAATAAGGAGAATTATGTTTATAAAGTAGCGCAACAGGTTGCATCAAAATATAATGTTCAATTGCCTAGCTTAAGTATTTCAATGAGAAGTGATATTCCTTTAGCACGAGGCTTAGGATCTTCTGCATCAGCGTTAGTAGGTGCATTATATATTGCTAACTATTTTGGCAATATACAACTATCTAAATACGAACTACTTCAATTAGCAACAGAAATTGAGGGTCACCCCGATAATGTTGCACCTACAATATATGGTGGTTTGTTAGCAGGTTATTATAATCCCGAAACTAATGAAACGAACGTAGCACATATTGATGTACCAAACGTTGATATCATTTTAACTATACCTACATATGAATTAAAGACTGAGGATTCTCGTAATGTATTACCTGATCAATTTTCTCATAAGCGTGCAGTTCAAAGTAGTGCAATTAGTAACACGATGCTATGTGCATTAATTCAACATAAGTATGAACTTGCTGGAAAAATGATGTCTCAGGATGGCTTTCATGAGCCATTTCGTCAGCATTTAATACCTGAATTTAAAGAGGTTAAAGCATTGGCTCAACAATACGATGCCTATGCGACAGTGATAAGTGGTGCAGGGCCTACAATATTGACATTGAGTCGTAAAGAGAAAAGTGGGCAATTAGTCAGAGCATTGAGACAACAAGTTGCGTCATGTCATTCTGAACTAGCTACAATTAATGAAATAGGTGTTGTAGAAGAAATTGTGTATCCTTCATAAATTTTATTGTAAAATATAAAAGAGTGAAATGTCGAAAGGAGTACACTTCAGATATGAATAATTATAAAATGGTTGTCATGGATATGGACGATACATTAATTAATAGTGAAAATAAAGTAAGTCAAGAAACAAAAGATTATTTAATAGATATTCAGAACCAAGGGTATAAAGTAGTGCTAGCTTCAGGAAGACCTACTGAAGGTATGTTGCCCATTGCTAAAGAACTTCAATTAGATGTACATGATAGTTACATCATTAGTTACAATGGTGGCAAAACAATCAAAGTGTCTACAGAAGAAGTAGAAGTGAGTCAAAGTGTATCGAAGAAAAATTTTGACCTTATTGCAGATTTTTGTCGTAAACACCATTTCTTAATATTGACTTATCAAGACGGATACATCATTCATGATGGTGATCACGAATATAGAGATATTGAATCTGAACTTACGGGACTACCTATGAAGCGCGTCGAAGATATTAAAGCATATATCAAAGAAGATGTACCTAAAGCAATGGGTGTTGATTATGCTTCGAATATCTCTAAAGTACGTGACGACCTGCATGGACGTTTTAATTCGGAAATAGACGTGACAACAAGTAAACCATTCTTTTTAGAATTTATGGCTAAAGATGTTTCTAAAGGTAAT
This sequence comes from Staphylococcus sp. GDX8P80P, assembly GCF_017893095.1. NCBI lineage: Bacteria > Bacillati > Bacillota > Bacilli > Caryophanales > Staphylococcaceae > Staphylococcus > Staphylococcus sp. GDX8P80P. The sequence goes on from NZ_JAESMI010000037.1 coordinate 18,220, forward strand.
GCGATAAAAGCTTTATGTGAGAAAATGAATATATCATTATCTGACGTGATTTGTTTTGGAGATAGTTTGAATGATCAATCTATGTTTGAAGTCGTTGGTTGTGCGATTGCAATGGGAAATGCCAATGAAGAACTTAAAGCGATTGCGGATAAAATAACGTTAGATAACGATTCTAATGGCATACCAGAGGCATTGAAAGAACTTTTATAGTACAAAATAAGGCATGAGAAATGAGTGCGGTGTATGTTCATCATTAAAACTATGATGAACAAGCCATGCTTATTCTCATGCCTTTTTATATTTATTTAGCAGTATGTGTCCATTCATGTTTACCTTTATAGCGCTTAACATAAGCATAAACTTGGTCCGCAGCATAATCTAAATTGGTATAGACTGTAATAGTAAACGCAGACTGATTTTCACCAAATGGCTCTGTACTAAATACATCCTTTAAATGCGTAAACAAATTCTCCATTTGGTCATGTTCAAGGCTAGGGTACTCTCTTAAAGTACGTTTTAGCAATTGACCATTTTTTTCCTCGAGAGATTGTACAACGATAACGAAACGTTCTTCACTTTTAATGACATCATCAAATAAGTTTGTTTGACCAACCATTTTGCTATTCACCTCTAAGTCATCATCTTTACTATTATTATACTAGATAACTGATTTTTCGAAAATAATCAATATATTGTAACTATAAAAAATACGAGAAACAAAAAGCGGTTAATCCACTTTTAGTTTCTCGCACTCAATGATTTAATTAATCGTTATGATAATGATGTGGTGTAATATCCATATCATTTAATTTTACAAATTTTGTTTTTCTGATTATTTTATGAGCTAAGAAAATAAGCCCTAAGATAATGATTGGCAGAATATTAACGAAGAATTTGCCTATATTACCATCAAATAAATCTCCAATAGAATTACCAAAATATAAGAAAATTAAAGTTGCAAATACTAAAATTGGTCCTAGTGGATATAAAGGTGATTTGTAAGGTAATAGTTCATTAATATCTTGACCTTGGCGTTTAATTGCCCTACGTAATCTAACTTGAGCCCACGAACTAGCTGCCCATACAATAATGACCAATGAACCTATTATATTTAATAAGCTAAACACAGCATTTGAATAGAAATTAGCAATAATGATAATTGCGACAATTAAAATGTATGTTGTTACTAATGCACGTAATGGTAGTTTAGATTTATCATTTAATTTACTTAAGAATTTAGGTGCTTGTTTCTCATCACTTAAAGAGAATAACATTCTACTTGTAGTGTAGACACCTGAATTTGTCGCTGATAATAATGATGTCAAAATAACAGCATTGATAACTGAAGCGGCAAATGCAACACCAATTCTATCAAATACAATTGTAAAAGGACTTTGTGAAACGGATTCATTCTCATTTAATAATAATGGATCTGTATATGGAATAATAGCCGCAATGACACCTATAGATAATACGTAGAATAATAAAATTCTCCAGAATACTTGTTTAACAGCTTTAGGCATTGTCTTTTGTGGATTGTCAGATTCACCAGCAGTTACTGCTACAACTTCAGTACCACCAACTGAGAAGCCGGCTACTAATAGTACGCCTAAGAAACCAGATAGACCGCCTACGAATGGAGCGTCACCTTTTGTATAATTTTCAAAACCATACGTGTGACCACCTAAAATACCGAAAATCATCAAGAAGCCAACAATGATAAATATAATAATAGTTACAACTTTTATGAGTGATAACCAAAATTCAGTTTCTCCAAAGGCTTTAACCGTAAAAATATTTAATAAAAATACAATAGTTATAAAAATTAAGCTCCAAGTAAGTGGACTAAAGAATTTGAATACGTCCCAATAATAAAGCACATTTGAAGCTACCATTACATCTACACTAGATACTAATGACCACATAATGTAATATAACCATCCCATAGTGAAGCCAAGAGAAGGGTCTACAAATCGCGTTGCGTAAGAACTGAATGATCCTGAAACAGGGTAAAAAGTTGCTAGTTCACCGATTGATGACATTAAAAAGTAAAGCATTACTCCGATTAATAAATAAGCTAAAATAGCGCCCCCAGGACCCGCTTGAGCAACAACACTACCTGTTGCTACAAAAAGCCCTGTACCAATTGCGCCACCTATAGCAATCATAGATATGTGTCTTGAGTTAAGACCACGTTTCATATTGTTATCTTCCATATGATGACTCCTAATTCTAAAATTTAAAATATACAAACCATTTTAATCCTTTTGAAGACAGTATTCAATAACTTTTGAACAATTTAGCTTAAAAATTTTAAATTTTCTGACTTTTTACAGATTATTGAAAATGTTTCAATTATAGGACTTATGGGTTTATTAATAGTAGATTCTAAATTATAATTATTATAAATAACTGAAAGGGGAATTAACTATGGCGAAAGATGATAAAAGATTGACTGGTTTGTTTGGGCACCCAGTTTCAGATAGAGAAAACAGTATGACAGCTGGTCCGCGAGGTCCTCTATTAATGCAAGATGCTTATTTCTTAGAGCAAATGTCTCACTTTGATCGTGAGGTCATTCCTGAACGTCGTATGCACGCGAAAGGTTCAGGTGCATTTGGTACCTTTACTGTTACAAATGATATTACAAAATATACAAATGCTAAAATCTTTTCAGAAGTAGGGAAACAAACAGAAATGTTTGCACGTTTCTCAACAGTAGCAGGTGAACGTGGCGCTGCCGATTTAGAAAGGGATATCCGAGGATTTGCACTAAAATTCTACACTGAAGAAGGTAACTGGGATTTAGTAGGTAACAATACACCTGTATTCTTCTTTAGAGATCCTAAATTATTTGTGAGTTTAAACCGTGCCGTTAAAAGAGATCCACGTACTAATATGAGAAGTCCACAAAATAACTGGGACTTCTGGACTGGTTTACCTGAAGCGTTACACCAAGTTACTATTTTAATGTCTGATAGAGGTATGCCAAAAGACTTCCGCCATATGCATGGTTTCGGTTCGCACACATATTCTATGTACAATGATGAAGGTGAACGTGTATGGGTTAAATATCATTTCAGAACGCAACAAGGTATCGAAAATTATACTGATGATGAAGCGGCTGAAATTGTAGGTCAAGACAGAGAATCTTCTCAACGTGACTTATATGATGCAATCGAAAACGGCGATTATCCTAAATGGAAAATGTATATCCAAGTCATGACAGAGGAACAAGCTAAAAATCACCCAGATAATCCATTTGATTTAACTAAAGTATGGTACAAAGGTGATTATCCATTAATTGAAGTCGGTGAATTTGAACTTAACAGAAACCCTGAAAACTATTTCATGGATGTAGAACAAGCAGCGTTCGCACCAACAAACATTATTCCTGGTTTAGACTTCTCACCAGATAAAATGTTACAAGGTCGACTATTCTCATACGGTGATGCACAACGTTATAGATTAGGTGTTAACCACTGGCAAATACCTGTAAACCAACCTAAAGGTGTTGGTGTTGAAAACATGTGTCCATTTAGTCGTGATGGCCAAATGAGATTCCTTGATGGTAACCAAGGTGGAGGCCCACATTACTATCCAAATAATAAAGGTGTGTATCAATCACAACCTGAATATAAAAAACCAGCATTCCCTGTAGACGGTGATGGCTACGAATATAATCAAAGACAAGACGATGACAATTACTTTGAACAACCAGGTAAATTATTCCGTTTACAATCAGATGATGCGAAAGAAAGAATCTTTACAAACACAGCAAATGCAATGGATGGTGTGAGTGAAGATGTTAAACATAGACATATCCGTCATTGCTATAAAGCTGATCCAGAATATGGTAAAGGTGTTGCCAAAGCCTTAGAAATCGATATCAATGATGTTGATTTAGAAGGTACTAACGACGAAACTTACGAAAATTTTAAATAGTACTGAAAAAATTCAATTGCGTTGAACATTGTATTATGGTAAAATTTTAAATCGTAAGTATTCCTAGTTAAACAAGAAAGGATGTTAATTATGCGCGTTAATGTAACATTAGCTTGCACAGAATGTGGCGATCGTAATTATATTACTACTAAAAACAAACGTAACAATCCTGAGCGTATTGAAATGAAAAAATATTGCTCAAGATTAAATAAATACACGCTACACCGTGAAACTAAATAATATCTTATCTTTTAAATACGACAATAAAGATAAAGTTAACAATGGGAAGTAGGGCAGAAACAATATTTTCTCAAATTTATTTCATTGTCCTCCCCAGGCTAGGTTGACTAGGTTTGAAATAGCTTGGTTTAAGCGTATTTCAAATCATCAACTATTGCCAAAATGATAATAGAGGCTGAGACATTTTATTTTGTCTCAGCCTCTTTTCTACGATTAGTCAAATACTTATAATATGGCAGTTTTATGAGGGGTCTCATTAGGCTGCTTTCTTAATTTGACGTAATAATTGATATGATAATGATCGTAAGAATACTGTCCATTTATAATAGTCATGATCATTCAAAATAAACGTTTTCTCGTTTTTAATGATCACGAATGTTTGCAATTAATTTATTAAATTGAGTTATTCGTCTTGTAAATTTAAAATCATATGTTATTATATAAAACGTAATAATTACGATTTATAAAAATAGGAGTGACTCAAATGGTAAAAAAATCTAAAATTGCTAAAGAAATGAAAAGAGAAAAATTAGTAAATCAATATTATGAATTACGTCAAGAATTAAAAGCAAAAGGAGATTATGAAGCATTACGTAAATTACCACGTGATTCTTCTCCAACACGTTTAACTCGTAGATGTAAAGTGACAGGCCGTCCAAGAGGTGTCATGAGAAAATTCGAAATGTCTAGAATCGCATTTAGAGAACATGCACATAAAGGACAAATTCCTGGTGTTAAAAAATCAAGCTGGTAAAATTCAAATCTAGTACTTTAGTCCATTTACAAGACAATTAAAACATTGTAAAGTATATAAGGGTGAGAAAATGAATGATTTTTAGTTTTGATATACTAAACGTTCGTTTTTACTTAATAAATATGATTGTATAGGGGCTAAAAAGTATGAAAATTTTTGATTATGAGGATATTCAATTAATTCCAAATAAATGTATCGTTGAAAGTCGTTCTGAATGTGATACAACTGTCCAATTCGGACCTAAAAAATTCAAGTTACCTGTAGTTCCTGCAAATATGCAGACTGTAATGAGTGAAGAATTAGCGCATTGGTTTGCCAAAAATGATTACTTTTATATAATGCATCGCTTTGATGAAGAAGCTCGTATTCCATTTATTCAAAATATGCAAAAAGAAGGTTTATTTGCTTCTATATCAGTAGGTGTTAAAGCAAATGAATTTAAATTTATTGAAGATTTAGCTGACAAACAATTGACGCCTGAGTATATTACGATTGATATCGCTCATGGACACTCAGATTCAGTTATTAAAATGATTAAGCATATTAAAAAGCATATTCCTTCATCATTTGTAATTGCTGGGAATGTAGGTACGCCAGAAGGTGTTCGAGAACTTGAAAATGCAGGCGCTGACGCCACTAAAGTTGGAATTGGGCCAGGTAGAGTTTGTATTACTAAGATTAAGACTGGTTTTGGTACTGGTGGCTGGCAATTAGCAGCCTTAAACATTTGTAGTAAAGCAGCACGTAAACCTATTATTGCTGATGGTGGTTTAAGAACACATGGTGATATAGCCAAATCAATTCGTTTTGGTGCGAGTATGGTGATGATTGGCTCTTTATTTGCTGCTCATGAAGAGTCACCAGGTGAAACAGTTGAATTAGACGGTAAACGTTATAAAGAATATTTTGGTAGTGCATCTGAATTCCAAAAAGGCGAACATAAGAATGTAGAAGGCAAAAAAATGTTTGTTGAACACAAAGGGTCATTAAAAGATACTTTGACTGAAATGCAACAAGATTTACAAAGTTCAATTTCATACGCAGGTGGAAAAGATTTAAAATCATTAACAACTGTAGATTATGTTATCGTACGAAATTCAATTTTTAATGGGGACAAAGATTAAAATTTGAGTGGCAGGTGTACATTATCAAAAAATTCTTTTTACTTTCATTGGTATTGTTATCTGTAACTTTATTAATACCATTAAAAGAAAATCAAATACTAATAAATATTCAAAATGACGTAAGAAGTAAAGTTCAACAAGTGATGAACCAAGACTCAAGTGTTAAAAACAATGCACTAAAGACACCTAAAGATCAAGACTTTGCAATCAATAATATTCAAATGAATATGTCCAAAGACAAAGTTGAGCGTCAATTAGGTCAACCTAAAAGAGTAACATCTAACGAATATGGAACGAAATGGTATACCTATTACAACAATGATTACGAAAACTTTGTTATGGTTAGCTATATTGATAATAAGGTCAATGCATTGTATAGTAATCAGAATGTCATTACTTCTAAATCTAAAGTGAAATATAACACACCTAAAGATGTCGTAAAAGAACGACTTGGTAAGCCGTTAAAAGAAATGGTTAAAGGCAGATATCGAATTGATATCAGTAGTGATGAATATGATGTTTTTCATGAGGATAATATTTATACAACTGTTTTTTATGATAAACATAATGACAATGGTGTTACCGCATTACTTCAAGTTAGTGATGCTATGGAAAAAAGATTGACTCAACACTATGGTGCACCATCCTCAACGTTAGAACAGAGTTTTGAATATCAAAATTATGATTTAGTTAATGCAGAGCGAAAACAACATGGACTGAATACATTAAGTTATGCTAAAGATGTGTCTAATACTGCGAGAAAGCATAGTGAAGATATGGTAAAACAGAATTATTTTGATCATAACAATTTAGATGGGGCATCCCCATTTGATAGATTAAAAGCTGATAATATTGACTTTAACGCTGCAGGTGAAAATTTAGCTTACGGTCAACAAAATAGTATATTTGCACATGAAGGATTAATGAATTCACTTGGTCATAGAAAAAATATATTGAATTCAAATTTTAAAACACTAGGGGTAGGCGTTGATTTTAATGATGAGCGTCAGCCATATTGGACAGAAAATTATACTGGGTAAGTGTTTTAAACCAACTTATTTAGGGTATCTTTTAGTTGATAAGGAAGTTGATATTATGACAACTAAAGATGTGAAAAAACTAGATATTCTAGACAAAGTTAAAGAAATTTTGAATAAAAAAGAAAATGAAAAGCAAAAGAACTAGCAAAGTCTACATTGTAAACTTTGCTAGTTCTTTATTTATTTCGATATATAAGAGAGAGGTAAACGTAAATTTTAAAATTTAGAACTACAATTCTCTATATAAACCAATCACTTTACCAATAACGGTTACGTTATCAAGATAAATTGGGCTCATTGTACTATTTTCAGGTTGTAATCTATAACGTGTTTTCTCTTTATAGAAACGTTTAACCGTTGCCTCATCATCTTCAGTCATAGCTACAATAATGTCTCCGTTTTCAGCAATGGTTTGACTTCTAACGATAACTTTGTCGCCGTCTAAAATGCCAGCTTCAATCATACTTTCACCAACAACATTTAAAATGAAAATGTCACTATTGTGTGTAGATGTTAAATGCTCTGGTAATGGAAAATATTCTTCAATATTTTCTACTGCAGTAATTGGAATGCCAGCAGTAACTTTACCGATTACAGGAACGTAAATTGTTTCTTCCATGTTAACTGAATCATTCGTTTGTTCGCTAACAATTTCAATCGCTCTTGGTTTAGTAGGGTCTCTTTTAATATATCCTTTTTCTTCTAGTCGTGATAAATGGCCGTGGACAGTAGAACTTGACGCTAATCCAACAGCTTCACCGATTTCTCGAACACTAGGTGGATATCCTTTCGTTTGTACTACATGTTTAATATAATCATATATTTCGCTTTGACGTTTAGTTAATTCTCTCATATATAGGCACTCCCTAGTTTTATTTAACTATAGTATAGCATTTATTTATTTAATGAACAAACATTTGTTCGTTTTTGTGTTGACTAGGAACAGATGTTCTGTTAAAGTGTGTATACAAACAAATGTTCTAGAGGTGGAAGTAATGTTTAATAAATATAAAAATAAATTAATTACGAATATAGCTGTTGTATCAATATCTTGTGTTGTTTTTATAGTATTTTTCATGAATTTATATCATAACGCTCAAACGGAACAAAGGTACGAAATCACTGATCATACAATTTCTAAACAGGCAATAATTAAAGATGATAATAAGAACGTAAATAACACGAATGGGGAACAAAATGACTACAAAGTGTTCGCCTTTGTCAGATAAGTATCAATTTTGAGGTCTATCGAAGCTATTGAAATGTCTATAGCTTTTGCCTAGGCCTCTTTTTTGTTATATTCTATGAAGTAAAAGAGAATGAAATAGGAAAATATAGAAAGAGTGATAAAGATGCCTAAAGATAATTTAAATATAGATAGAATTAATGAACTAGCTAAAAAGAAAAAAGAGCAGGGCTTGACGGAAGCTGAAGCTAAAGAACAATCAAAATTACGTAAAAAATATTTAGAAGCATTTAGAAAAGGATTTAAACAACAAATTGAAAGTACAAAAGTAATTGATCCAGAAGGTAATGATGTTACGCCTGAAAAATTAAAAAAAATTCAAGCACAAAATAAAAAGTAGTAAATTTAAAGTAAGGTTCTTTGAGACTAAACGATTATCAATTACACTATTTTTAAGTTATAATATAACAAATATGATTTAAATAGAAGGGAAGTATTAGAGATGTTTAACGAGAAAGATCAACTAGCGATAGATACTATTAGAGCTTTAAGTATCGATGCAATAGAAGAAGCTAATTCAGGTCACCCTGGGTTACCAATGGGCGCTGCACCAATGGCATACACGTTATGGACACGCCATTTAAATTTTAACCCTCAATCTAAAGACTATTTTAATAGAGACCGCTTTGTTTTGTCAGCAGGCCATGGTTCTGCGCTATTATATAGCTTATTACATGTTTCAGGTAGTCTTGAATTAGAAGAATTAAAGCAATTTAGACAATGGGGCTCTAAAACACCTGGACACCCTGAATTCAGACACACTGATGGTGTTGAAGTTACTACTGGTCCTCTAGGACAAGGTTTTGCTATGTCAGTGGGTATGGCATTAGCTGAAGATCATTTAGCTGGTAAATTTAATAAAGATGACTTCAATATTGTTGATCACTATACTTACGTACTAGCATCTGATGGTGACTTAATGGAAGGTATTTCTCATGAAGCTGCTTCATTTGCAGGTCACAACCAATTAGATAAATTAATCGTATTATATGATTCAAATGATATCTCATTAGACGGGGAATTAAACAAAGCATTTTCAGAAGATGTAAAAGAACGTTTCGAAAGTTATGGTTGGAATCACATTTTAGTTAAAGATGGTAATGATCTTGAGGCTATTGATCAAGCGATTACGAAAGCTAAATCACAACATGGACCAACGATGATTGAAGTTAAGACAATTATTGGTTATGGTGCGCCTAATGTTAGCGGAACGAATGGCGTTCACGGTGCACCACTAGGTTCAGATGAAAGAAAATTAACATTTGAAGCATATGGTTTAGATCCAGAAAAACGTTTCAACGTTCCAGAAGAAGTATATGAAATTTTCCAAACTACAATGCTAAAACGTGCAAATGAACATGAAGACGCATGGAAAGCATTATTAGAAACGTATTCAAATAAATATCCAGAATTAGCTGATGAATTTAAATTGGCTATTAGCGGTAAATTACCAACAAATTATAGAGATGAATTACCACGCTTTGATAGCGATCATAATGCTGCAACTCGTGCTGATTCAGGAGAAATCATCCAAGCGTTAAGTAAATCTGTGCCTTCATTCTTTGGTGGCTCAGCTGACTTAGCTGGTTCAAATAAATCAAATGTAAAAGAAGCAACTGATTATGATAGAAATACACCTGAAGGTAAAAATATATGGTTTGGCGTGCGTGAATTCGCAATGGGTGCAGCTGTAAATGGTATGGCAGCACACGGTGGTTTACATCCATATGGTGCAACATTCTTTGTATTTAGTGACTACTTAAAACCTGCGTTACGCTTATCAGCTATTATGGGATTAAATTCAACATTTATCTTTACACATGATTCAATTGCAGTAGGTGAAGATGGTCCTACTCATGAACCAATTGAACAATTAGCTGGATTAAGATCTATTCCAAATATGAATGTTATACGTCCCGCGGATGGAAACGAAACAAGAGTAGCATGGGAAGTTGCGCTAGAATCAGAACAAACACCTACTTCATTAGTACTTACACGTCAAAATCTACCATATTTAGACGTTGATGAAGATACAGTTGAACAAGGTGTTCGTAAAGGTGCTTATGTTGTTTTTGAAACAGAAACTAAGCCTGAATACTTGTTACTAGCAACTGGTTCAGAAGTTAGCTTAGCTATTGAAGCGGCTAAAGATTTAGATAAACAAGGTAAAGGTGTACGTGTAGTATCAATGCCAAACTGGTTTGCTTTTGAACAGCAATCAGATGAATATAAAGCATCTGTAATTCCTAAAGAAATCACTAAACGTGTGGCAATTGAAATGGCATCACCACTAGGATGGCATAAATATGTTGGAACAGAAGGTAAAGTGATTGGTATTGATCAGTTTGGTGCAAGTGCCCCTGGTGATTTAGTTGTCGAAAAATATGGTTTCACAAAAGAAAATGTATTAAATCAAATTCGTACACTTTAATGATAGAAAAATGAAAGCTTGGTACAAAAAGATAGTGGAAATATTTAGTTAATGCCTAGAAGTTAACTAATCTAAGACAGCGTTTGAACATGCTTTCTTAGTCATATAGCTTTGTAGGGGCGGGACAATGAATTCAAATTGAATTTTGTCCCGCTTCATTTATTTATAAAAATATATAATTGATTTTAAATTTTTATGTGTAAGTTTAAAAATAAGACTTACATTTGAGTAAGTATTTGTTATGATAACATTTGGATATAGATTTACTAACTAGCTCTTGAAAATAGAATAGTAATTTAGTAAAATTCAGTAGGATATAGAAAGTGGGTGAAACAATGGCAACGTGGTTAGCAATTTTATTAATCATTGTAGCGCTTATCGGTGGACTAGTTGGTGGTTTCTTTTTAGCACGTAAATACATGATGGATTATCTGAAAAAAAACCCACCTATTAATGAAGAAATGTTACGTATGATGATGATGCAAATGGGTCAAAAACCATCGCAAAAGAAAATCAATCAAATGATGACAATGATGAATAAAAACATGGATCAAAACATGAAAAGTTCAAAAAAATAATCTTCTAGCGGATTGTAAGACCTTTAAGGTTTACAATCCTTTATTTTTATAGTAAAACATCTTTAGTGTTATTTAAAAAAATTAAAAAGATTTAAAATATCAAATTACTTTTAATTAAGTAATCTCTAGTAAGAGTTTATGAATATAAGAGGGTGTAACGTTGGCATATTTAATTTTTTCAATTGTATTTGCATTATTTATGGGAATCGTGGTAATTTTTATTCGCATGAAAGCACAAAACTTTCCTGTTAATGAAAAGAAAATCATTTTACCACCATTTTTTATGGCTACAGGTGCATTGATGTATGTGATTCCGTACTTTAGATTAACTGGGATGGAAATCTTAGAATCAATCATACTCGGCGTTTTATTCTCTACAGTCCTAATATGGACAAGTCATTTTGAGATACATGGTACTGATATTTATATGAAGCGTTCTAAAGCATTTCCAATTATTTTAATATCATTGTTAATTATACGAACTGTAATTAAAATATTTATTAGTAGTCAAATTGATCCAGGTGAAATTGGCGGTATGTTCTTCTTATTAGCCTTTAGCATGATTGTACCTTGGAGATTAGCTATGTTGTATAAATATAAAAAATTGAAAAGTAAAATTGTAAAATAAGCTAGGGTTAGCATAGCGTGTTTGAAAGAATATAAAGACACATTGTTTGTTAGGTGGAAGACGACTTCTTAATGATATCGTTCCACCTTTTTTTAGTTTGAACTATGAAGTAATTCAGGATATAATAAATACGAACAAATGTTCTTGATGGAGGAGTTAAAATGAAGATTATTCATACTGCTGATTGGCATTTAGGTAAGATTTTAAATGGTAAGCAATTTTTAGAAGATCAACGATACATACTAAACCAGTTTATTGAGAATTTGAAAGACGAGAAACCAGATGTTTTAATCATTTCAGGTGATATTTATGATACGTCTTATCCTAGTAAGGAAACAATTAAACTTTTTGAAGAAACGATTAAAACAATCAATGTAATCATGGAGATTCCGACGATTATAACGAATGGAAATCATGATGGTAGAGAAAGATTAAACTATGGTTCTACTTGGTTTGAGTTTTCACATTTATATATTCGAACGCAACTTCATTCAATGTCTACACCCATAACGATTAATGACATCAACTTTTACACACTCCCATTTGCCACAATTAGTGAAATTAAAGCCTTTTTTAATGACGATGAGATAAAGACCTATGAGCAAGCAACTCAAAAATGTATTGAGCATATATCAACGCATTTAGATCAAAATCAAATCAATATATTAATTGGCCATTTAACTATTAAAGGTGGTAAAACGTCAGAGTCTGAGAGACCTCTTACAATTGGGACAGTTGAGAGTGTAGAAAAGTCTAATTTTAAAATGTTCGATAGAGTGCTCTTAGGACATTTGCATCATCCGTTTAGCATCACCGATAATGTCATTGATTATAGTGGCTCACTATTACAATATTCATTTTCAGAGGTTAATCAAGCTAAAGGTTATAAGAGATTAACAATCAAATCAAAAAACAACATTGAAACTAAGTTTGTTCAATTGAAGCCATTGCGAGAATTAGAAGAAATTGAAGGGGACTATATGGATGTCGTACAAGGAAATGTTCCTGTGAAGAGTAAAGACAACTATTTCCATTTTAAATTAAAAAATATGTCACATGTTACCGATCCAATTATCCACCTTAAACAACTATTTCCGAATACATTATCTTTAAGTAATATCACATTTGAAAGTCGAAATGATACCACTTATGCAAATTTTAAAACAACAGATGATCCTACAATCATTAAAAATTTCTTTAAAACGATTACAGATGAAGATTTAACAGAATATCAAGAGAAAAAGATACACCAATTATTAAACCAAGTTATTTATAAGGAGGATTAAATCATTGAGACCAACTAAATTAATACTTAATAACTTCGGACCATTTATACATGAAATGATTGATTTTCAACAAATAAATAATGAACAGTTATTTTTAATTAGCGGGAAAACTGGTTCGGGAAAGACGATGTTGTTTGATGCTATTGTTTATGCATTATTTGGAAAGGCATCAACAGAAGGAAGAAATGAGGGTGAGTTGCGAAGTCATTTCGCTGATGGTAAATCACCAATGAGTGTAGAGTATGAATTTAATATCAATGATAAGAAATTTAAAATATATAGACAAGCTGGTTTCGTTAAAGAGGGAAATTCATCGCCAACAGCAGGGAAACTTGATGTATTTGAATTTGATGAAGATAGTCAGTCATATGAATTGCGAGAGAGTAAAATTAGTTCAGGTAATAGTTATATCAAAGAACTATTAGGTATAAATGCGGAGCAATTTAGACAATTATTTATATTACCACAGGGCGAATTTAAGAAATTTTTAGTTTCAAATAGTTCTGATAAACAGAGTATTTTAAGAACGCTATTTAATAGTATACGTTTTGAAGAGATGCAGAATTTATTAATGAATCAAGTTAAAGATGAGAAAAAGCACATTGAAACACGTTATGATCAAATTCAGATGCTTTGGGATGATGTTGAAACATTTGAAGATGATACATTAATTCAATTTAAAGATTTAAATAGTATGCAAACTAAAGAAATTGTTAATGCAATACCTCAATTTGAACAAGTAGGTCAACGTTTAGGTGAAGAATATGAACATCTAAAATCACAGCATTTCGAATCACTTGAATCTATCAAACGCAAGATAGAGTCAAATCATAATTTAATTGATTCATTAAAAGAACTAGAACGTAATAAAAATGAAAAAATTCAACTTGAAAAAAATAAAGCGTATATTGAAGAATTAAAAAGTGAATTACATAAAATAATGGAAGTTAAACCCTTAAGTCATTTATACGATCAAAAAAATGCTAAAGAACAAAAGCTAAAAGATACGCAACAGAAGTTAAATACTATTTTAAAATATTTGGAAGAACTTAATGCAAATTTGAACAAACTCCAAAAAGAACAGAATAATTTAAATGAACAGTCTGAAATGGTTACTAATAAAGCAGCATACGTTGAAAAAACAAAACAATTTTATATGAATTTGAATAAATATCAGAAAGCATTTGAAGAAATTAAACAAAATGATGCGCATCTTAAAAGTAATAATCAAACGCAAGAAGAAAATAGAGGCTTAATCAATAATTTAAATAATGAAATAGCTCAAATAGATGTTAGTAGTGAAAATATTGAAAAACTTAACCAAGTTATATTTGAATTAAAAATGACATATGATAAAAAAATGGCTTTAAAAGAGAGTAAAGATAAATTTCAATTATTAAATCAAAAATATAACGAAACTGAAATTAAAATTAGTGAGGTCAAAGAACAGATCTTAGATTTGAAGGTTGAATTAGAGAAAATAGATAAAACAAATATTGATTTAAATGATAAACAAACATTTATTCAAGAGATTCAAAATGCGCTTCACGTTGGAGACACATGTCCAATATGTGGGAATGAGATTGAATCACTTAATGAGCATATCAACTTTAATGAAATCGCTAGAAATCAAAGTTTAATAAAAAATGTGAATAATGAGTTGAATTCTAAAGTGAATGAGTTAACAAAACTTGAAACGACTTCTGAACATATTAGTAAACAAATGAATGAATTAGAGTTTAACGATGATGAAATTAACGACATTGGTGAAATAGAAGCCCACTTAACAGTAAAAAGTAAAGAAAAAGAAAATCTGCAGCTTCAATTAAAAGAACTTGAGAAATTAAAAAAAGAACTCGAAAAGCAAAAAGAGATCTATCATAGTTTACAGATTAAACATGAAAAATTACAATCATTGAAGCAATATTACGAAACATTAATATTGGATTTTAAAGATAATACCAACTACGAAGACATATCAAATTTTGAACAATGCTACACGGAATATGATCAAATTGTTAGTGAATATGTAACGAAGAAAGAAACTTTAGAGTCAGAATTAAACCAAACAAAGCAACAAATTGAAATTGAATCTAACAATTTAAATAATAATCAGCAAGGTATCGAGGAACTTAAACAAGAACTAAATGATTATAGCGACAAGATTAATCAAGAAATGGAACGTATAGGATTAAATTCATATGAAGATGTTGCATCTTTACTTGCTAAGATAAATAGCAAAGAACAAATTGAAATGAAGATTAAGCAATATGAACAAGATCACCAAAAATTCACATTAGAAATTGAGCGTTTATCTAATATTACGAAAGGTCAAGTACCTGAAGCGGTTGATCAGTTAGACGCTACTAAGACTGAAATTGAAAAACAGTATAATCATTACATGGAAATGAGTGCTACAGTTCAATATAAAGTACAAAGTAATAAAGAAAAATTCAATAGTATAACGAACCATATTAATTATTTAGACAAAGAATTAAAAGAGCAACAAGAAATATTTGAATTATCTGAGGTATTATCAGGCAAAAATAGTAAGAAATTAACATTAGAAAATTATGTACTTATTTACTATTTAGAACGTATCATCCATCAAGCAAATATACGTTTAGAGCGTATGAGTGGAGAAAGATATCAATTAAAACGAAGAGAATCAATATCTCATGGTTATAGTGGTTTAGAAATTGAAGTGTTTGATTTTCATTCAAATAAATCCAGACACATTAGTTCGTTATCTGGTGGTGAAACATTCCAAGCATCACTCGCTTTAGCATTAGGTTTAAGTGAAGTGGTCCAACAGGAATCTGGCGGTATTACATTAGAATCAATGTTTATTGATGAAGGGTTTGGTACGCTAGACCAAGAAACATTAGAAACGGCGCTAGACACTATCGTTAAACTAAAAACGACAGGTAGAATGGTTGGAATTATATCTCATGTGAGCGAACTGAAACAACGCATACCATTAATTCTCGAAGTAACGTCAAATAAATATCAAAGTCAAACCAGATTTAAATGGAATTAAAAAAATACAATATGGCAACTTAATATCAGTACTATCGTTGCCATATTGTATTTAATTATCATTATTTTGCTCTTAATAAATCGCGAATTTCTGTTAATAAAACAGTATTTTCTTCGATTTCTTCTTCAGGCTCTTCTTTTTTCACTAATGTATTTGCTATTTTTACAAATATAAATAGTGCAATTGCTACAATTATAAAATCAATAATCGATTGAATGAATAGGCCATATTTAATTCCCCAGAATTCCCAATCTTTAGCAAAATCAACTGAGCCGAAAATTTTACCAATTAATGGCATAATAATGTATGTAACTAAAGATGTAACAATTTTGTTGAACGCTGCACCCATAACTACAGCGATTGCTAAATCCAACACGTTACCTTTAAGTGCAAACTCTTTAAATTCTTTAAACATAAACTCAATACCCCCACATAAGAATAAAATATATTATACAACATATAAATATTTTAGTAAATGTTTAATTTAAAAGAAATTTGCTATTGTATAAAGCCTTTGTTATCCTTTAATATAGCGTCTTAAATTACTTCATAGAATATTATCATATGTAAATTAAAATATAGTAAAGGAAAGGAGTAAGTAAATTATGAATTCTTCTTCAGAAGAAACAAAGCATAATAAGAAGTTTTCATCGGTTTTTATCTATAGTGCTATAGTAGTAGCTATTGTGGTATTAATCGGTGCGTTTTTACCGGAGCAATTCGGTACAATTACAGGTAATATCAGTAGTTGGATTACTGAAAAGCTTGGTTGGTATTACATGATTTTGACTACAGTAATTGTGTTCTTTTGTATCTTTTTAATCTTTAGTCCAATCGGTAAACTTAAGCTAGGTAAACCAAACGATAAACCAGAATTTAATACAGTATCTTGGTTTGCAATGTTATTTAGTGCCGGCATGGGTATAGGTTTAGTGTTCTACGGCGCAGCTGAACCTATGGCAGATTTTGCTTCACCACCTAATGCGGATCCTAAAACTACTGAAGCATACACGGAAGCATTACGTTCAACATTCTTCCACTGGGGATTCCATGCTTGGGCAGTATATGGCGTAGTTGCATTAGCATTAGCCTATGCACAATTTAGAAAAGATGAACCAGGATTAATTTCAAGAACATTACGTCCAATTTTAGGTGATAAAGTTGAAGGACCTATCGGAACAGTTATTGACGTTCTTTCAGTTTTCGCAACTGTTGTAGGTGTAGCTGTATCACTTGGTATGGGCGCACTACAAATTAATGGTGGACTTAATTACCTATTTGGCATTCCAAATAATGTATGGGTTCAATCTATTATTATCGTAGTAGTTACAGTTTTATTTATTGCTAGTGCATGGTCAGGTTTAAGTAAAGGTATTCAATATTTAAGTAACTTAAATATTGGATTAGGTACACTTTTAATGATTATTGCTTTAATAATTGGACCGACTGTACTCATCTTTAATATGTTTACTAGTTCAACTGGTAGCTTACTCAATACATTCTTATTCAACAGTTTTGATACTGCAGCGCTAAATGGCCAAAAACGTGAATGGATGTCTTCTTGGACACTTTACTATTGGGGTTGGTGGTTAAGCTGGAGTCCATTCGTAGGTGTGTTCATCGCACGTGTTTCTAAAGGACGCTCAATTCGTGAATTTATTTCAGGTGTATTACTTGTACCTGCTATCATAAGTTTCTTATGGTTCAGTGTATTTGGTGTATTAGGTATCGAAACAGGTAAAAAACATCCTGAGTTATTTGATATGACACCTGAAACTCAACTATTTGGTGTATTCCACCACGTTCCATTAGGAATGGCATTATCACTTATAGCATTAGTGTTAATTGCTTCATTCTTTATTACATCTGCCGATTCAGCAACATTCGTACTAGGTATGCAAACAACATTTGGTTCACTTGAACCTTCTGGTACTGTTAAAGTAACTTGGGGTGTTGCGCAATCATTAATCGCGTTCATCTTATTATTAGCAGGTGGAGGAAATGGTGCTGACGCATTAAATGCGATTCAAAGTGCGGCAATCATAAGTGCCTTCCCATTCTCCTTTGTAGTAATAATGATGATGATTAGTTTCTATAAGGATGCAAATAAAGAACGTAAATTCTTAGGATTAACACTACAACCAAATAAACATAGACTTGAAGATTATGTTAAATTTCAGCAACAAGATTATGAATCTGATATTTTAGAAAAGCGTGAATCAAGAAGAAACGCTGAAAAATAATATTAGGTAATCGTAATTAAGTTTATTGCCTTTAAGCACTTAACCAGTGCTTGAAGGCAATTTTTTTATTGAAGCAGCTACAACAATTTGTATATTAATGAAAATCATTCTCAATTAATAATTTTTACTTATAGTAGGTTGCTTATATGATAAGAATAACTTATATACACTGATTAAAAATGCGAAAGCTAAATCACGTGAAATATAAGTATATAGAGTTGTTTTGAAAATCATATAATTATACAATTTATTTAAAGGCATATAAATATGAATTTTTAATATTCAAGGGGGATATACAAATGACTTCAAACATTAAGCAACAAGCTAAAAAGACATTTGAAGCGAATGGCCAGTCATATACGTATTATGATTTAAAGAGTTTAGAAGACCAAGGCTTAACGAAAGTAAGTAAATTACCTTATTCAATTCGTGTTTTATTAGAATCTGTCTTAAGACAAGAAGATGAATTTGTCATTACAGATGAACATATTAAAGCTTTGGGTAACTTTGGTAAGGAAGGGAACGAAGGTGAAGTACCTTTTAAACCATCTCGTGTTATTTTACAAGACTTCACAGGTGTTCCTGCAGTAGTAGACTTGGCATCATTACGTAAAGCAATGAACGATGTTGGTGGGGATATTAATAAAATCAACCCAGAAGTACCAGTAGACTTAGTTATTGACCACTCTGTTCAAGTTGATAGCTATGCTAATCCAGATGCATTAGAAAGAAATATGAAATTAGAATTTGAACGTAACTATGAACGTTATCAATTTTTAAATTGGGCAACTAAAGCATTTGATAACTATAATGCTGTTCCCCCTGCTACAGGTATCGTTCACCAAGTAAACCTAGAATATCTTGCAAATGTGGTACACGTTCGTGACGTTGATGGAGAACAAACGGCATTTCCAGACACACTAGTAGGAACTGACTCTCATACAACGATGATTAATGGTATTGGTGTACTTGGTTGGGGTGTTGGTGGTATCGAAGCTGAAGCGGGGATGTTAGGCCAACCATCATACTTCCCAATTCCTGAAGTAATTGGTGTACGTTTAACTAATTCATTACCTCAAGGTTCAACAGCTACTGATTTAGCCTTACGTGTAACACAAGAACTACGTAAAAAAGGTGTAGTAGGCAAATTTGTTGAATTCTTTGGACCAGGTGTAACGGATCTACCTTTAGCAGACCGTGCAACAATTGCCAACATGGCGCCTGAATATGGTGCAACTTGTGGTTTCTTCCCGGTTGATGAAGAGTCACTTAAATATATGAGATTAACTGGACGTAAAGAAGAACATGTTGAATTAGTAAAAGCATACTTAGAGCAAAATAATATGTTCTTCACTGTAGATAAAGAGGATCCAGAATACACAGATGTTATCGATTTAGATTTATCAACTGTTGAAGCTTCATTATCAGGTCCAAAGCGTCCACAAGATTTAATTTTCTTAAGTGATATGAAGAAAGAATTTGAAAAATCTGTTACTGCACCAGCTGGTAACCAAGGACACGGATTAGATCAAAGCGAATTTGATAAAAAAGCAGATATTCAATTTGCAGATGGATCTACTGCAACAATGAAAACAGGTGATATAGCTATTGCAGCGATAACATCATGTACTAATACATCTAACCCATATGTTATGTTAGGTGCAGGATTAGTTGCTAAAAAAGCTGTTGAAAAAGGCCTTAAAGTACCTGAATTTGTTAAGACTTCATTAGCACCGGGTTCAAAAGTTGTAACTGGTTACTTACGTGACTCAGGTTTACAAGAATACCTTGATGATTTAGGTTTCAACTTAGTTGGTTACGGTTGTACAACATGTATCGGTAACTCTGGACCGTTATTACCAGAAATTGAAAAAGCAGTGGCTGAAGAAGATTTATTAGTAACATCAGTATTATCTGGTAACCGTAACTTTGAAGGTCGTATTCATCCATTAGTTAAAGCAAACTATTTAGCTTCTCCTCAATTAGTAGTAGCTTATGCATTAGCTGGTACAGTTGATATTGATTTACAAAATGAACCTATCGGTAAAGGTAAAGATGGTGAAGATGTATACTTAAATGATATTTGGCCTACTATTCAAGAAGTTGCGGATACTGTAGATAGTGTTGTAACACCTGAGCTATTCCTAGAAGAATATAAAAATGTATATAACAACAATGAAATGTGGAATGAAATCGATGTAACAGATGCTCCTTTATATGATTTCGATCCAAACTCAACATATATCCAAAATCCATCATTCTTCCAAGGTTTATCTAAAGAACCGGGTACAATTGAACCGCTTAAAGACTTAAGAGTGATGGGTAAATTTGGTGACTCAGTAACGACTGACCACATCTCTCCAGCAGGTGCTATCGGTAAAGATACACCAGCAGGTAAATATTTATTAGATCACGATGTACCTATTAGAAACTTTAACTCATACGGTTCTCGTCGTGGTAACCATGAAGTAATGGTAAGAGGTACATTTGCGAATATTCGTATTAAAAACCAATTAGCGCCAGGTACTGAAGGTGGATTCACAACATATTGGCCAACTGATGAAGTAATGCCAATTTATGATGCTGCTATGAAATATAAGGAAGACGGTACTGGTTTAGCTGTTTTAGCAGGAAATGATTACGGTATGGGTTCTTCTCGTGACTGGGCTGCAAAAGGTACAAACTTATTAGGCGTTAAAACAGTTATCGCTCAAAGTTATGAACGTATTCACCGTTCTAATTTAGTTATGATGGGCGTGTTACCATTACAATTTAAAGATGGTGATTCAGCTGATTCACTTGGTTTAGATGGTAGAGAAGCAATTTCAGTAGACATCGATGAAACTGTTCGTCCTCATGATATTGTTAAAGTTCACGCTAAAAAAGAAAATGGCGACGTTGTTGATTTTGAAGCAATCGTCCGTTTCGATTCTCTAGTTGAATTAGATTACTATCGTCATGGTGGTATTTTACAAATGGTTTTAAGAAACAAATTAGCACAATAAATTAATATGTGAAGCCATGCTGACTTTATGTTGGCATGGCTTTTTTATGTTAATATGAATTGTGAATGATATAGGAAAGAGGTACGAATGAATGATATACAGTATGACTGAAATTGAAGCTAGATATCAAGAAACAGATAAAATGGGTGTGATTTACCATGGGAATTACGCTACATGGTTTGAAGTTGCACGAACAGATTATATTCGTAAGCTGGGCTTTAGTTATGCAGACATGGAGAGAGAGGGTATCATTTCTCCGGTTGTAGACCTTCAAATTAAATATAAAAAATCAATTTTTTATCCTGAAAAAGTAACAATTAAAACATGGGTTGAACAATATTCAAGGCTGAAATCAGTTTATTGTTATGAAGTTTATAATGAAAATGGGGAACTTGCGACAACGGGATCTACACAATTAATTTGTATGAAATCAAGTAATTTTCGTCCAATAAGGTTAGATCGCTATTTTCCAGAATGGCATAAAACATATAGTCACGTTGATAAATTGAATCAAGAAGAAAAAGATTTTGAAGTGACACAACCAAGCGATCTTGAAATGTAAATAAAATAAAAGAGCCTAGGACATAAATAATATGATGGTGCTATTTTGCAAATTCGCAGTAGCTGACTGAACTGACA
>NZ_JAESMI010000004.1:0-12934 GCF_017893095.1 Staphylococcus sp. GDX8P80P
TCCAATATTAATAATTTTCATGTGATTTTCCTCCATTCAAAAACCCAAAAGGGCATAAAAATCCCAGTGATAAATACTTTTATCACTGGGATTTTTATGCATAACCATAGGTATACAAAGCATACAGATATTCTCTGGATACTTTAGAATCACATGATAAAGGTATTCTTAAACTGGGTACAAAAAACTAAGCCCTCCTAAAAAAGGACATCTAATTATTTGTTCCCGCTATCAAATTGACAGTTTATTTAAGAATACCTTGCCGCATATTTATTAACTCCTTTTAAATAGTCACTTAAATAATAGCACGTAAGAGCATATTTGTAAAGGAATCTCCAATTTTTTATCAAAGAGAGTACGTGATTACAAAATAGCTGTAATAATGTACCAATATTTGTTATTCTATAATCTTCCAATTACTCCCGTTCTTTTCAAGTACCAAATCAAATTGAGATACCTGCGTTGCTTTGGTCTGCTGGTCGATATACTCCACTGTCAGCGATACCGTGACTTGATTATCCTTACGATTGTGAATAGGATTTACCAGTTCTTGAAAGATGTACTCTTTTCCGATTGGTTTTAATATCCCGTCATTCACATAGTAGGAAAGTTCACTGGCTGTCGCTGTAGGATAGAGCTTGAAGAACGTCGTTAAAAACTCATTGATTTCATTGGTTGTAATGGAATCAACCGTCCCCTCACTTTCAATGGCTTTTGGTTTATAACTTGATTTCTTAGGTATGTTGGTAATGGTCGGATTCTTAACCAGTACCATATTTCCAGAACCATCTACATAGACACTCACTATATAAGCAGAGTGGACGGTCTTTGTATTTTCTCCCTCTGTAATGAGCTGGTCTACACTGTAGGTTACATTAAACTCATTGTCGCCAGTTGGCTCTACCGTCCATATCTGAAATCCTCTTACAGAAGACGATACAGGAATATCTTTGCGTACTGTATCAACATTGAGAGCTTGAAGTTCATCTGTCAGATAGCCTTTTAGACTTTCCATTCGATTATCAATGGACTTATCGGATTGCTCCCATGAATAGTAGACTTTCGCAAAGTTCTCTACAAAATTTTCTACATGATGAGTATCAACGTATTCCTTTTCTATGATAGTTGTTTCGTGAATAGTATGAGTATCTATAGCTGTAAAGTGCTTGAATATCGCAAAGCTGAAACTAAGCCCTAAAAGTACCCACAAGGCAATCACAACCTTTTTATGAGGATTGACCTTATAGTAGACACGAGGTTTCTTTTCCTTTGGTATCTGTTTTTCTTTATTCTGATTTTTTCTAAATTTCATCATTAAATCTTCCTTTCTCATTGTTTGATTCGTCCTGCTCCCACTAAATGCTGTTGCCAGTAGGGGCTTGTTAAGTCGGCATAACCGATTGGGTCGCCTGCATGAAACATACGGTTATTGCCAAGGTATATCCCAACATGAGTAATATAAGAGCCAGCGTTATAGGTAGAATGAAAGAAAACCAAATCGCCAGCTTGTGCTTCCGATAGTGGGATATGCTGGGTCACATCATATTGCTGTTGTGCGGTTCGTGGTAAGTTAATTCCAGCTTTTCCATACGTCCATTGTGTCAGTCCGCTACAATCAAAAGAAGTAGTCGGGGAAGCTCCACCGTAAACGTATCGCCAGCCCTCATATTTCAGTGCTTCGTCCATGATGGCTTGTACCGTATCATCATCAAACTCTGTTGTGACAAGATACTGCGTTACCAGTTGCACATAAAACATATTGCCATAGTTGTATCGCCAGCCCCCATTGATAGGTATGGCTATGGGATTGGGGTAAGACACTTTTTCGCCACCTGAATACTCTTTTGAGAAACTTTGAGCCAGTTCAAAGGTATATTTATTTCCACGATTAGCCACATACCCTAAGAAACCACCACCATAATTGTAGGACTGGATAACCGATTCTAAATCTACACTGAGCCTTTCGCTACTGGCTAATAATTCACTGAAATACTTCACACCTTGCTTAATGGATTCTTCTGTACTCAATGAATTAGGTGGAAGACCGAGGGATTCCGAGGACTGCATAACATCTTCCGCAGTACCGCCCGATTCCACCTGTATAATCGCAAGAAGTATGTTGACATATTCTTCAACGCCATATTCTTTGGCATATTTTTCTACCATAGGCTTATGAGCCAGCACTTCTGCGGAAACATTCACACCTCCATAATGAATATTGGAAATTCCGCTGTCCTGTTCATCTGAAAATAAAATGGCAACAAACAGAAGCAGTGAGAAGACCATCAAGAATAATCCAGAACCACCAATCACTAAAGTTTTCAACTTCATGGTTTCTTACCGACTTTCTTAATGGTGGCGGTTTTGATTGGTGGTCTACTTCTTGTATTTTGTAGTGGTACTCTTTGAACAGTAGACGGACGTTCTTTTGTGATTGGACGTTGTGAAGTTCTATCTGCTGTAGTGGTTGAAGTTGCTGGCTTTTGAACGGTTTTTTCTTGAACGGTATTGCCTTGGCGTTCCACTTTTGGACTTGAAAAATCGGACTTAACTGCTGGACGCTCTTGTTTGGCTTGTTAAGATTCCTTATATGAAGTCTGAATATTAGACTGTTTTGAGGTCTGTTCATCATGATATTGTTCTTGTCTTGTAGTCGGTCTTTCATGAACAGAAGAAGCAGGCTGTTTTTTCTGTTTGACCTGTTCCATTTCAGAGCGACGCTTCGCAATGGTTTTTCGCCTTTGTTCCTGCTGTTCCTTGCGTCCACTGGCTCTGTCCGCTTTGGTTTGAGAAATACTACTGGTTAAATCACGGACATTCTCTTTTACTTTGGATTTTCCTTGATATACTGCATATCTTGCATTGGTCGGCAAATCTTTAACCTGTTCTTTCAAACCACTAGCAGTGTCTACCATTCTGTCTTTGGTATCAGCTACTGTACCGATGGTTTGACCGATACGTTTTCCAAGTGTTGATTTTTCCTTTCCGTCTGGTCGGGAGTGATCTGCTTGTGTCCTTGCAGAACTCCCCGAACCCGACTGTCCTTTTTTACCTGTAACAATGGCAGACCCAGCCCCTAGAGTAGTCATGGAACGTCCAAGTTTCCGCTGTAGACGGTGCATGTGAGCGTGCATAAGCATACGAGGTTTTCTCATCACACGACTTCCCACACTTTGAGAATCGTTACTCTGTAGAGAAAACATACTCATTAAATCGCCCAGCTTGAAGTAGATTCCTGCAAAGGTCACAATCTGTAGAAAAGCAATCAAAAAGAACGGATAACCAGCCGATAAGGTATAGAGCATGGTTGAAATACTAAATGCTGTCGTAATAATCAATGTGATTCCAGCTCGTGTCAAAATGGTATTAAAGAGCTTTGTTATGGCTCGTTTTGACATACCATCAAATGATGGAATCATGCTTAAAATAAAGCTCACAGGCAGAAACATAGCATAGATGATAAAAAGTACCTGCGAGAAAATCATGATTCCTGTTAATAGGAATACAAATATGGAAATCCCAATATTGAAGACAAATAGGAAGAAGACTGTACCTAAACGGTTAATGGTCTTTGTAATGGTTAGATTGGTATTGCTTCTGTCTTCAATTTCTTCCGCAACAATTTTTTCTCTGTCTTCGCCATTGTTGGAATCTGGGCTGGTGGAGAGCAGGCTTTTCACACGGTCAATACCGATACTTTCAATGTCTGAACTGTTGTATTGAAGCAGTAGCCACGGTTGCTGAACCTGTATGGAAAACAGGCTATCTCTGATTAAGTCCACGCTGTCCTTGCCTTGACTATCGGAATGGGGCATGACAATCTTCGTGCCAAGTGATAAACTGGCATTACTGATGTCTGATGAAAAGTCATTGATTTTTTTAATGTAGTCGGGAGCGTAGGCAATAAAGGAAGCCGATAGGATAAACACCAGCACAAAATTCATAATGGCATGAATTGCCTTTGTGGTTTCTCTCTTTATCAGTCCCGTATAGGCAACATAAACCCCAAGAACCAAAATCAAGAGTAAGAGGAATCCAACATAGAAACCCTCTGTTGAAAATCCGTTTGCACTCACACCAGCTAAGGTCTGCATATTCTTACCAATGGAATCTGCTGTAGCGGAAATGAAGTCTAAGGAATAGGCTTCCTGTACTAAGTAACCTGTCGCATTGGAAACATACAAACTGATTGTCCAAATAAAATTGGTAATGGCATATAGTCCATACATGACCTGTTTTCCAATCCCGTCCGACCAGTTCCACGGAAGCCAGCCCCAGCTATTATCCACATAAAAATCCAGTTGATAGTTTTCAAGTGGGTATCGGCTGTATTCATTTGCCACATTGACCGTATCATCTACCAAGCCCGCAGCTTGAACCACCGTTCCCAGCATGGCTAAAAGAAAAATGGCAATCACAAGTGTGAAAGCCACTGTCATTGCCACTTTACCTAGACGTTTCAGCGTCCAGTTTGATTTTATTCTGTTTACTATTGATGGTTTCACATTTACACCTCTTTTCGCACAGGTGGTCTGGTATCAAAGGCATGGAGCAGTTCTTCAAATACAGGGTGGAACTGTATCACACCGACACGACCATATAAATCACTGATAAGGCATTGCCCGTTTTCCAAATCACGCAATCGCTTCTGATTGTTTTCGTCCTCTGGGTCTACACCAAAAAAGGCTAAGGTCTTTTTAATCTCGTTAAGGTCAGTGGAACGAAATGCAAATTTTAAGCCGAGGTTATTTTTCAGTTTTTCATCTAAGAGGTCGTCTGTATTTTGGGTCACGAAATATACCCCAGCGTTCATAGCACGACCAGCCCGAACCAGCTTCATAGATAGTGTTTTTCCTTGTGCTACCTGTAAAAAGCTCCATGCTTCGTCTAAATCTACAATCTTGAAAATGCTTCGGTCTGTATGGATAAAGTCTAAAGCAAAGGTACTAATGACAATCAGCATAGCAACGGATAAAAGCTCCATAGTGGTATATTCCTCAAAGGAAGTTTCCTTGTCGGGAAGTACCAAGTCCGCAACCTGTATAATGTTCAGTTGTTTTTCTAAGCTGATAGACTGCTCCACATAACCATTACTGAATAATAAATGTGCAAAGTCATAGTCTGTAAAACTTTCGATATGGTCGGCTATACTGGTACTTAGTGGCGTATTCTCAACCCGTAATTCC
Organism: Staphylococcus sp. GDX8P80P; assembly: GCF_017893095.1. NCBI lineage: Bacteria > Bacillati > Bacillota > Bacilli > Caryophanales > Staphylococcaceae > Staphylococcus > Staphylococcus sp. GDX8P80P. The sequence goes on from NZ_JAESMI010000004.1 coordinate 5,187, forward strand.
TCAATCACTTTCATCAACCCTCGTACTTCACTATTGGTTACTGCACGAATGGCTTTTCTAAGGATTGGGAAGCGTTCCCCATCACGAGAGGAAATCCCCGTAAGGAATGTCAGAATATCAATAGCCAGTGATTCAGAATCTTTGGGATTTTTCATAATCACATAAGGGTCAAGTAAGCCTTTGTTTTTCTCATCAGAAGTCAGAGTGACGATATTGATTTCATGGGAAATCTCTGGCAAGGTTTCTTTCCATCTGCCACGTTCTGCTTTTGGGTCTACAATCACTGCTTGTGCCCCATAAAGCACCGCATAATAGACGATAAGGTTATTCGCAAAGGATTTACCACCACCCAGCGAACCAACAAAAGCCGACGCTAACGCATTGGTTACTGAACCCTTAACCCCTTGACTGGCAAGAGCAGGTTTCAGATAGACATTGCGTCCAGTATCTAAGCTGTAGCCAACATAAATCCCCTCATTTTCCCCCAGCATTTGAGTAGCACCAAAACCTAAACCAGCGAGGAAATCAGAGGTCACGTATTGAATATAATCATTCATATAACGCTTGCTGGCAGGTAAAAATTCTTCATGTAAGCCGAGCATATCCCCAAATGGTCGTACCAGTTTTACGCTTAAATCGTCATAAAAATCTTTCACTTCATTACAACGACGTTTGAGTTCGTCAAGATCATTTGCTGATACCCTTACCACATAAGACAGCTTGTACATAGATTCCTTGCTTTGGTCTAAATTGGTTTCCAGCTCATTCACACTTTCCAGAGCTTCCGCCACATTGGAGCTGGTTTCATTATCACTTTGCCAAGCGTGGTTATCCAAGTCTTTCAGTTCTTTCTTTTTATTGCGGACAGTAGATAGGGCTTTACGATTCGCTACAATTTCCACATTCATTGACGTATCAATCGGGAATGTAAATTGCTGTTGCTGGTAGTAGAAGATTTCAGAGGACGGGAAGTCCAGTTCTCCGACAATGCTGTTAATGGTAAAGTAAGCTACATAGACGGTTTCATCTTCCTGCTGGATTTTCAAATATCGCTGTTTTTCTTCCACCAAACAGCGAGTAGGCTTAATCAAGTCATAGTATTTAATCAGCGTTTCATTATCCAGCTTTTTCTTTGATAGATGGTACTCATACTCTTCATAGGCAGTGCCTGTCTGTCCGTAAAGGTGTTCAATCAGATAGCCGAAGTCGTCCTTATCTAACCTGCGGATTTTGAAACGACGAGAGATTTTATTTTCTAAGAGCTTTTCCATCTTCTGAAAACGCAGGATTTCATCATTACTCATACTAACAAAATCGCCCATCAGCTTATGGTTCACATCATAGACAAAATCAGACAAAGCATTTTTTGCTTCAACGGTAAGACTTTTCATAGAAAACTCCTGATCGTTGAGAAGCAACTTAAAGCCGATAAAGAAACGGTAGTTCACTTGATTTTCGCCAATCATGGATATTAAAGCGTCTGTCTGTTGGTCGATTTTGTCATAGGCAACCGCTTTGAGCTTGCCAGTGACTTCATTTTTGGAACGCTCTTGTGCAGAACGTATGCTGGATTCTGTACTGATTTGTAAAGCATGAATTTTGCCATCACGATTTTGTGCGATAAGCTGTCTGAAAGAATCATGCACTTGTATTTTCTGTTCTGGACTTAGAAATGAGTAATTGTAAGGAACAAGCTCATAGTAAGCATAACATTCCCCGTCTTTATTCCAGACGAGATTGTTTTCAATGTATTTAATTGGATATGCCATAAAATTCACTCCTAACTGCTGTAATGGCTTCTTGTGGCTGGTTTCTGCCAAGCGTTACTTTTTTTCCTGCATAGGTCAGCTTTGGTCGCAGTGCATAAGCAATGACAGACTTCAAAAATCCATAAGGCTTTTTACCATCAAAAGTTTTTGTAGACATAAACCATGTGAAAGCCACAGGAATCCCAAAGTATTTGAGAAATGCTCCCTCTATCATGGAAAGAGGGGGCAAGTTGCCAAGTATCATCACTGCAAAGAGTGACACGACAAACCATGTCATTTGCGTAAAGGTTATGGGAAACGGAAGTCTAAAATCATTGATAGAATACAGTACCTTTTCCACAGACCAGATACTGGTATAGCTTCGTATTTTCTTCATGTAATCAATCCTTTCATAAAAAATAGGGGTAGCTGATTGAGCCACCCCGTAAAATAGAAAATCTGCCAGTAGTAATGTACCGACAGATTTAATAGACGATTTCAAAAATCCCATGATTGGTTGAGATAAACGTTCCTGAAAGGTCTAAATCCCGACCATAGGCTTGATAATCAATATAGTTTTGAAGACTAGCTGGTACTTCGCCTAAAGCACCCGTTTCTTCAATGTAGTAGCGTGCCACGTCATACATATCATCACAATCGGAATGAATGATAATATCCTCTTGATGTTCGCTTAGTTCTTCAATGCTTGAAAAATGAGTGAGCAGAGCAGATAGCTCCGATTGTAATTCTTCGGGTAATTCCGATACCATTTCCCATAGTCGATTGAGTTCGCCAATGGAAGTGTATTCGTCAACCGTAAAGGGTAACTCGTAGTCATGAATGGCGTATTCCTCATATTCATCATTCAAGCCGATTTTCTCTTTGACTTCCTCAAAGTCAATGGGAAAGGTAAACCACGCACCGACCAATTCGCCCTCATTGTATTTGCCTAAATTCGCAATATAGACTTGCATATCGTCCATATATTCACGTCCTTTCTTTGTAGAGATTCAAAAATCCCTACCGCACTTCGTTTGGTGTACCATTCCTTTGCGGAACATAAGAAAACCACTTATATTCCACAAAAGAACGGTTTTATTTAAGCACCAATAATGCGATTGAATAGCTCTAGTAAAATGTCTTTTACTCCAGCAGCGTTGAAGACTAAGCCAACCGCAATAATCGCAATAATTAAAAAGCCAATCAGTTTGCTAAACTCACGCTTGAAGCCAAGATACAAGCCAATCACAACGATTGCTAAAAGCACCAGTGATTGAGCGTTTGATAGAAACCAGTTATAAAGGTTTTGTCCAAAATTCATAAAAATGTTCTCCTCTCTATATTCAATGAATTTGTATTTGAGTTATTTTTTTGTTGTTATCACGTCCTGTTCTTTTACTGACTGTTGCTTCAAAATCTGCTTGTGTCGGTCTGTCAGTTTCGCATGGTCGAGAATGTCTTTTACAACCTGCGTCTGGTTGATTTCATCAAGTTTAATCGCAACCTTTAAGGTCGGGGCAACTTGATGAGATAGCCAGTTCAGCGTCCTTTGGAAGGAGTAAGGCTCTGGTTTTGTGGTTAGTTTTAATCGTTCACGATTGTTCCCAATAAACCAAGCCCATTCTTCATTCAGTTTCCAATCAGAACGAGGTTTGGAATCGTCTTTATCTACAAAACGGATATACCGATTGATAATTTTAAAGGCGGTATGCTCTGGATTGTCATAGACGAGTAAATCACGGACTGCATAATAGGCACGCTCATTTTTCAATCGAATCTCAAAACGGTTTTTTACTTCTGCGTCTTCAATGGGAATATCATTTTTCTTGTACTGCTCGTAGTCCTTTTCATAGATACAGAAATAAACTTCACTTTGTAATGAACCGATATAGAGGGTGTTTCCCATACATTCCTTTTCCTCTTTGCGTACCAGTTCGCCACTGCGATAGCTTTTAAAACTGCGGAAGACGGAGATACATTCTTCCTGTTGGCACTTTTCAGTGAGTACAGGGATATTCAAAATCCCTGTCTTATCGTTAATGGCAAGGTCAAGGCGTTTCATCACACCGCCAGCCACCAAAACGTCCATAAAGAACTCATACCAGCTTCTTTGTTGTGCCAGAAGATAGCTTTCAAATTGTCTGCACCCACGACCTTTCAATTCCACCAGAACTCCTTTGTCCAGTTCATGGGAGCAAAGGACGAATATGTCGCCTAAAGCATAATGCTCTGAATAAGAATAGAAACCATAGTCCTCATGAAGAAAATAGGACAGTTTCAGTTGTAAGATGTTTTCGACCACCTGCTGTACGTCTGTTGTCGGAAAGCGAATCCTTACATAATCAAACAGCATTTCAAGGGGAGCGTCGGGATTGAAGCGTTCCAGAGCTTCCCAAAGGGACTGCTGTAAATCCTCTGATGGCTTGACTTTTCCTGTTTCAATATCGCTTAGATACTGCCTTGTAATACCAGTCGCAACAGCTAAACGGTTTTGAGATAGTCCATAAGCCAAGCGTTTTTCTTTTAAATGCTGTAACCAAGTTTGTTCATTCAGTAAAAATCCCTCCAATCAAAAAGGCGTATGTCAACTTTTAAAGCCCATTTGACATACGCTGAAATTTTGTAAATCCCTTGTAACCAAAGGATTTTCTAATGTTTTTTTGACTGTTTCCTGTCGATTTGTACCCCCCTGTTAGATACGGGGGGTTAAGTGCTGGCGTGGCTATTGCCACACCAGCCAGCAAGATCAGTCCACACCTGCGACTTCCGCTTCGCACGTCGCCTGCGTGGACTGTCTGCTGTTGGATAACTTTTTAATTTCCTCCAAGAAATCATATCCTTTTGGTACAAGGGGAGTATAAAACTCTGATATGACACTTGTTCCTACATCAACATAGCCACGACCTTTGATTCGCTTTAAGAAGAAATCCTTTTGTACGTCACTGCCAAACATCATGCCATAGCCCATTTCAGACATACGACCTAAAGCCACTCTGAAATTAAACTGATCACGGATTCCGTCGCCTAAATATTTTGCGTCTGGACGTTGACAAGCCAGTATTAGAAAGAAGCCAGCTTGACGACCTAACATGACAATCTGTTTCAGCTTATTCATAACTGCGGTGTTTTCTTTTGTTCCCAGCATTTCCATGAAAGCGACGTATTCATCAAAGATTAAGAAGTGTGCCGGGAGACCTAAGTAAGCATAATTTTTGCCAGTCTTATAGTTCTTCATCTGCTTCATTTCCTCACTACGTTTCATCATTTCTTCATAGAATGTTTCAATGCAAGAAAGCAAGTCTTCTTTTCTATAGTAGACATTTGCCATCACAGAACCTAAGTCCGCAAGGTCAGCATTTTTCGGGTCAAGAATATACAGTTTTGAATCTGTATGAAGCAAGGCTTCAATCAGTGTCAGTATAAAGTAAGTTTTACCGCCACCTGTACCACCAGCAATCAACATATGAGGGAGCTTATCATATTCCCACCATACGTTTTTCATTAAGCGAAGTTTACCATCTTTAGCTTCTACTTCATCAATAGAAATACGACTGGCTATGGTGTCATAGAGCAAAGTATATTCCACATAGGAATCCTTTAACTCTTTATCCGTCAGCTCACAGTACAAGCCACTCTCTAATTTCTTTTCCAAGTGTAAGAGTTGGTCTTGATATTTTCCCAGCGTGATTTCCACCCGTATCTGTATCAAGCCATTTTTAAGTCGATAATACATTTTAGGGAAGTAGGTTATCTTTTCCTTTGTACGACCAGCACTATCTTTAAAGAAACCCTCTGTTTTGACCTGTTCAGATTCATACCACTTGTTTTCAAGTATCATCTTTGCCAGTTTTTGACGGTGGTAAAGTTGTTTAACCGTATCATAGCGAACCCGTTTGAATACAAACGCTACCAGCAAGCAGATAAGAATTGCGACACTGAAACTGATAATTAAATAGGGAATGTCAATCTTATCTGCTTGTGATAGGTTAAAATCCTGCCAGTTGATCTGCTGGATTGTCTTCACATGAAACAGTCCGACAACCAGCAGGAAAACAGGCAGGAGTGACGCTATCGTAAAATGAAAGACTAAATCTTTACCAGATGGGCGAATCCTTTTACCACGCTGTTTCATGCGAAAAAGTCTCCTTTCTACCTAGCGACTATTTGTCTTGTGTCGGTTCTTTCTTTGCTTGTGGTTGAGCTTTGAATGAACTAGAATCCTTTGTCAGCACAATATCGTCTGCCTTGATATACCAGTCAACATCTGCTCCTTGATAGGTGGCAGTAGCAACGGTGTCCGCAATGGGATTGATAAGTTCCACCCGTGCGTTATAATCAAACTCTTTCAAAGGCACGCTGGCAGGAATACTTACTTGAATCATGCGTCCTTGTCCTTTGGATTTTAAGTCATAGGTACGTTCCTTGATTTCATCTGAAACCGACCCGTCTTCATTTTGGATTCTCACTTCACGACGTAGAGCAGAGAATTTCAATTCTCCAAAAGTCGTGTCTTTATCTAATACAATGCCATTTGCTAATCTCATCATTTTTCCTCTCTTTCTTTATTCTTTTATCATGTCGTCAGCATGTAAAAGGTAATTTGTAAAACCACGAGTGCCGATTTTGTAGCCCTCTGCGGTAATACGTGGATTGACTAACTTCACACGTTCCTCAAAGCCGAAATGTTTTTCGCCAGCTTCAGCAGGAAGCACCACCACAATATCATCTGCTCTTTGAACATCAGAATAGAGATTATAGCTTCTTGATAAGACAGTTAGCCGTCCGTTGATTCTTCGCTGAACGACTTTATCCTCGCCAGCAAATTCTAAATTGCCGAATGTTTTTTCCATGTTGGGAATCACAAATTTAAGTTCCATATTTTTACCTATCCTTTCTTTTTTATTGGCTGAATGAATGTTTGATGGTCTTAAAGAGTGGGGAACGACCTTTTGATTCTTGATTTTTTGTTTTCATAAGTTCACTTCCTTTCAAAATCGGGTAAAAAAATAGACACCTCATTTTTTGAAGTGTCTACCTATTAAATATTCAAATTTTATTGGAAGTATCTTTATATCTTCACTTTTCAAGGATAAATCGTCGTATCAAAGCTCATTCATAAGTAGTAAATTAGTAGTAAATTGAGTGGTTTTGACCTTGATAAAGTGTGATAAGTCCAGTTTTTATGCGGATAACTAGATTTTTATGCTATTTTTAGATTAAAAAAATGGTGTTTAAAACAAAAAGGGTATTTTTGCCATGTCGGTGAAACCTGGGACAATAGTAATTTGTCTCCCGAAAATATACATAGTTATGTAGATAGAGTACTTGAATATGAGACTGAAGCTCGTAGAAACGGCCAACCAACTAAAGAATATATATTAGCTAGTAGCGGAGAAACAATAAATGAAGCTTTAAGAAGTGGTACTAATGATCACAAAGAAATTCTAGAGGTATTTGATAAATATAAAGTGAAAGAGGATATAACTACTTATAGAACAGTTAGTCCTCGGATATACAAATTAATGGAGAAAAACGCTAAAAACTTATATGGAGTAGATTTGTGTGAACTTGGAATTTTACACACTTCATTAATAAAAGGGTACGAATCAAGAGAAGAAGGTTACAAATTACGGGTAAAAGTAAAAAAAGGAACACCAGCTTTCTATGTAGGTAATTTAACAGGCGAAGAAAGCCATTATTATGAGGTGATTGTAGTTAATAATTTAAAATTAAAAATCATATCTATTGAAGATTACTATATAAATTGTGAAGTAGTGTAATTGGAATAAATTCTGTTAGTTGTTCATAATAAACCAATTATTTTTTTATAAGGTTCTCTTTATTAGTGAAATTGTAAAAAACAAACTACAATGAACTGACAAATTAAAATCGCTTTAAGTCGTATTCTCAAAGAATCTATAAATCACTCGTATATACACAGCCCCTTACTATCAGTTAAAGTGTCACTTTTCGGTTCTAATATTTATTATTCATAAGAGA
>NZ_JAESMI010000038.1:0-1305 GCF_017893095.1 Staphylococcus sp. GDX8P80P
ATTTTAAATCCGTATTAAAATACTAGTCAGCTTTACTCTCGCCTTTTGAAATTCGTTTGTAGTATGTTGGGCTCTTGAAGCCGTGTAGAGGAAAGTGAAATGAGAAAGGTTAAGTAAAGTTTCAGCTTCTCAAAACAATTAAGGAGGAATTTCGTGGATTATTTAGGCATTGATATTAGTAAAAGAACGAGCGTCATCGCACATTATTTTGAAGATAAATTCCAAAAGGAATTTACAATTCAGAATAATAAAAATGGTTATAATCAGTTACTTAAATACTTAAAAAAACTTGATCAACCTCAACTTATATTTGAATCTACCGGTGTGTATTCAAGAGGTATAGTTCAATTTTGTCAGGTTAACCATGTGAAGTATATTGAAATGAATCCATTAGAAGCCAAATTTAGAACTAGTTCTTTAAGATCTTGGAAAACAGATCAGGCTGACGCTCACAAATTGGCTCAATTAGCGCCGAATCTAGGACAAATGGACAACTCTACTACACATGATTCAATATTCTTTGAATTAAGAGAACGTGCTCGTTTTCATCTAGAAATTGATAATGACCAAAATCGTCTTAAGGTTGAGATTGTTGAACTATTACATCAAACATTTCCTGGTTTAGAAAAATTATTTAGTAATCGATATTCAATTATTGCACTCAATATCGCAGAAATTTTTACGCATCCAGATATGGTTATTGATTTAGATGAAGACACACTTATTACACATATATTGGATTCTACAGACAAAGGTCTATCAACGGGCAAAGCCAAAAATTATGCACATCAATTAGTAAATATTGCTTCAGAAAGTTACCCCAATGTCGATAGACATTCGTTTCTAGTTGAAAAAGGACGCTTACTTATCCAACAATTAAAATCATCTATACAGCGTCTTAAGCAATTAGATAAGGACATGATTCAATTAGCACAACAACTTGATTGTTTTGAAAGTATCCTTTCGACACCTGGTATTGGTAAGCTGAGTGCAGCTATGATAATTGGAGAAATTGGTGATATTACACGCTTTAAATCAAATAAACAACTCAATGCTTATGTAGGTATTGATATCAAACGATATCAATCAGGTGGGACACACAGTAGAGATACAATCAACAAGCGTGGTAATAAAAAAGCGAGAAAACTTTTATTTTGGGTAGTTATGAATATTCTAAGGGGACAACATCATTATGATAATCATATTGTCGATTATTATTACAAACTAAGAAAGCAGCCTAATGAGAAACCTCATAAGACTGCCGTCATCGCATGTATAAATCGATTATTAAAAACAATTCATTTT
>NZ_JAESMI010000039.1:0-27530 GCF_017893095.1 Staphylococcus sp. GDX8P80P
GTTACTGTTTTTGGAATTAACGTTGACATATTGTCATTCAGTTTTCAATGTTCATTTTTTATTACCACAAGAATTAATTATACTCGCTATTAACAATAAAGTCAATAACTTTTTTTATTAATTTTTGAAGTGTTTTAATGTTCGTTGATTTGTTTCGCTCAACAAATATATACTATACAGGCATTTATCCATTTTAACAACAGTAAAAATTACACTTTATCCAGTGCGAAAAGCTCTAAAACACTTAATAAACAAACTTTAGTTAATGACAAGAAATAAATAGTTCGTTTATATGTATTATATCGCTTTTAATACCCACTTTAATGCGTTTTAATCACTCAAATAACAAACTTTAAAAAATTTACATTTTTTTAAAACAAATTAAAAAAACGCTATTGCAAATTGAAATATAACCGTTATAGCTATATTTGCTATCAATTTGCTAATAGCGACTCTATGTTTTACATTTCTGTTCTTCCTGCTATTGCTTTAGATAAAGTAACTTCATCAGCATATTCTAAATCTCCACCTACTGAGAGTCCTTGGGCTAACCTAGTGACTTTAATTCCAATAGGTTTCACCAATCTAGATATATACATCGCCGTTGATTCTCCCTCTAAATTAGGATTCATAGCTAATATTAATTCTTTAACCTCATCATCTTTTAATCTATCTATTAATGTCGGTATATTAATATCTTCTGGCCCTATTCCATCCATTGGGGAGATTGAGCCATGTAGTACATGGTAAAGTCCTTTATATTCTCTCATCTTCTCCATCGCAATAACATCTTTATCATCTTCAACTACACATATAACTGAGCGATCACGTTGCTTATCTTCACAAATATAACAAGGGTCATTCTCAGTTATATGACCGCATACACTACAATAAGTAAGCTCACGTTTAACATCTACCAAGGCTTTAGCAAATTGGACTACATCGTCTTCTTTCATATCTAAAGTATGAAATGCCAGACGTTGAGCCGTCTTGGGACCAATGCCTGGCAGTTTCATAAAACTATCTATTAATTTAGATATAGGTTCAGGATAATGCATCTATATTACATTCCCGGAATATTTAAGCCTTGTGTATGCTTACCTAAACGTTCTTGAGTTAATTCGTCAGCTTTATTCATCGCTTCATTCGTTGCTGCTAAAACTAAATCTTGTAGCATTTCGATATCATCTGGATCTACCGCTTCTTCTTTAATTTCAACATCTACAACTTCTTTGTGACCAGTAACTGTAACAGCTACCATGCCACCACCTGCAGTACCAACAATGCGTTCTTCTTTTAATTTTTCTTGCTCTTGAGCCATTTTCTTTTGCATTTTTTGCATTTGTTTCATCATTTGTTGCATATTTCCGCCACCGCGCATAATATCTTTTCCTCCTTGAATGTATCGACATTATCTTTTAATTTATATTTTATTATACATACGTTTATATTTATTGTCATGTATCTCTGTTTCTAGAATCAATTCAACAATCCTATACTCAAATCAAGTTCTTACTATTAATATAACAAAAAGGATTATTCATCTATTAAATGAACAGTTTCTTCACCAAATAAGTCACGGGCTTTCTGCGCTACATCTGTGTCTTGCTTACTTTCTTCACCATTAGTTGGTGTTGTTTGATTATCTTTATCTTGTTGCTTTCTACTATTAATATATTCAGTTCTTACTCTCATCCATTGATCTGAAGGGACGCCCACTACTTCAACATTCTTATTAATGATGTTTCTCACTACATTTTCAATACTAGTTCGTTTTTCATCATCTCTATTAACAATTTCACAGTGTATCTCTTCATCAAACTGAACTAATACGCGTTTTTCACTAGCAGCTACAGGAATTGAGTTTTGTAATAAACTTACCAATGATTTCTTATCATTCTTTTTCGCATAGTCTACTACTTCTAGCCAGTGTTTCTTCAATAGTTGAATATCTTCTTTGTTTGCTTCGTCTAATACTTTAGCAATATTCGTCATTGAGAAAGTACCTTTATTCTGACGTCTGCCACGCGTGTTGGTTTGTGTAGCATGCTGTTTTGAATTTGCTTGAGTGATACCTTGAGCTTTAAGTGTTTTTAGTTCATTTTCTAGTTGTTCCATACGTTGTAACAACACGTCATTATTAGGTTGTGACGCAACTTGTGTTGTCGCAACATTTGTTACAGTGTCAGGCTGTGTTTTCATCATTTCAGCAATTTTTACTAGTAACACTTCAAAGTGCACATTTTGGTTCACACTAAAACGTATCGATACTAAAGTATCGTTAATGATATCAATCATATGATAAAGCGTATCTAAATTAAAATTCATTAGCGCATCGAATTCTGCATGATTATCGACCGTTTTATTCATAATTGTATCGCGAACAAAATAAATCATATCATTAATAAGACGGTTTACTTCTTTTCCTTCTGAAATAAATTGATGATAGCGTGTAAATGCATTTTTAACATTTCCTTCAACAACGTCTTTAAATAATTCATTTAATGCCGCTTCATCCACACTACCCGTTACATCTAATACATCTTGTAGTGTAAGATGCTCATCACCAAATGCGATAGCTTGGTCCATAATACTTAGCGCATCACGCATACCACCTTCAGATGCTTTAGCAATAAACTCAAGGGCTTCATTATCATAATCTAAATGTTGTTCTTCAGCTACAAAGCGCAAGCGATCTGTAATTTGTTCTGTACCTATCGCTTTAAAGTCAAAACGTTGCGCTCGCGAAATAATCGTAGGTGGGATTTTATGTGGTTCAGTTGTAGCAAGAATAAAAATAGCATGTGCCGGTGGTTCTTCGAGTGTTTTTAATAGCGCATTAAACGCACCAGTTGTTAGCATGTGCACCTCATCAATAATATATACTTTATATTTCGACTCACTAGGCGCATATTTAACTTTATCTCTAATGTTTCTAATTTCATCTACACCATTATTACTTGCAGCATCAATCTCAATCACATCGCCATTCGTACCTTGCGTAATGCCTTTACAAATCGCACATTCATTACATGGTTCGCCATCTTGAGGATTTAAACAATTTATTGCTTTAGCAAACACTTTAGCAATACTCGTTTTACCAGTTCCACGAGGGCCACTAAAGATATAGGCATGTGATTGTTTACCTTTGGAAATGGCGTTTCGTAGCGTCTTAGTTACATGTTCTTGCCCCACAACATCCTGAAAGCTTTGGGGTCTAAACATTCGATACAAAGCTTGATAATTCACATCCGCACCTCCGTTAACAATTACTCTACATTATATCACGCATTATCGCCTTAATTTCAATGAATTTATTATGTCATATCTGCGTCTTGCACAATACCATGTGGATAGTCATCCAGTTGATCCCATAGAAATTTAACACGTAACATAGACGCATCTGTTTCTTTTGAGAAAATATGATATTTGTCTGCCGATTCATAACCTAACCCTTCGAAATACTCTGGACAACACCCCACAATGATAGTCGTATAGTGTTGTGATTTCGCGCGTTCTTCAACAGCTTGGACTAAGGCTTTGCCCAACCCTTCATTACGATATGGCTGTTCAACTATAAGGGACGCTAATTCTAGTGCTTTGTAACACTGATTTCCAGCATTCAAATTGATCTCGCTAAGCATGACATGTCCTATAATATCGCCCGATTCATCTTTAGCAATGACTTCGAGTTCATAATTATAATTCGCTGCTTGACGTAATTTTGAAATGAGTGCACGTTGTCTTTGACCAGCACCTTGATGTTTCTCATCATAACTTGATTCTATTCTATTCAAAGTTTCGCTATAATCCATTTCCGTTAATGTACTTAAGAATAATCGCATATTGACACCCCTCTAATGCGTCAAAGTGTTCTTCGTTCGACACTTGGACATATCGCTTTCCCGTTTTTATTTATCTATATTTTATACAAAAAAATGGGAGCAGGACAGAATTCTGTTTAAATTCGTTGTCCCACCCCCTCAAGGATGACTAGAACTGAGAAATGCTTGATTTAAGCGCCTTCTCAATTTAGACAGCTACTGCGAACTCGCAAAGTAGCATCATTACATTATTTATATTACAGGATCTCTTTTAAATTTATGCTAAAAATTTGATTTATTTCGGTTAATTTAACGTATTAAAAAACCGTGCACCTTCGAATCGAGTGTGTATCACAAACGTTACCGAAGTCGACAGCTAAATCTCGGCTACCCTACGGCACATATGAGGATCCACTTAATGCTGCTTCCGTCAGGACCTGACATGATTCATGGGTTCATATTGCATAGGACCGAAATCTTCAAACACTACGTGCTTCGGGCAGACTTCACAAAAACACACCCTCAACAAAGGAATTAAGTCTCGCATAAAGCGGATTTCGAGTACAGGGAACCGCTACCTCCCCACCTAGCACGGTAAGTTTTATAATACTATAAACGTTCTTCCTATTGCAAGTGTAAAGTTTTAATTCTCCATATCATCGACTCAAAAATAGCTTGATACCATCTTATAATTTATGTCGTCTTGAAAATTCTTGGAATTTAAATTCTGTTGCTAAATGCTTCGACACATTATATTGGAATGGCGTTGTGTTATTTAAATAAACGACACTTCTCACTGTTGCAGTATATGGTGGTTGTATTTTACCGAAAACATCATAGGCATTTTCGGTAAAAGGCTCAAACGTAATCGATTTGCTTGAATAGCTGATATCTAATTCTAATTGTGTTTCTAAATATTGATAAATAGAATCTTTTGCTACTGAATTCGTAATGCCCGGAACGATTGAAGCTAAAAAGTAGTCTTCATCTAAAATCTTCACTCTATGATTGATACTTCTTGTACGTACAACATGAATCAGTTCCTCATCACCTTTAAGGTTTAATTGCGCTTTAACATAAGGTACCGAGTTAGCTTTAATCCGCTCGTTAATGCGTACTTCAGTTTCATGTTTCAAACCCAGTTCTTCTTGCACTTCTTTAAAGCTAATTAATTCTGAAAATGGGAACTCCGTAACACCTTGATCAATAACAATAGATCCCTTACCTCTAATTTTTTGAATCATACCATCATTTGCTAACAAGTCCAGTGCTTTTCGAACAGTTTCACGCGATGTGCCATATCGTGTTACCAATTCATGTTCTGACGGAAGTTGTTGTCCATTGGTATATACATCTTCATGTATTTGTTGCTTGAGTTGTTCATATATCGTTATGAATTTTTGTGTTGCCATGTCCTTCTCCATTACATCAATCTATTGAACATCAATGACAATTGCACCAAATGGAGATATTTTACCATTTTCTATTGTGCCATTTTGAATAATAACTGTTCCTTGTCTATTGATGTCTTCAGGTAATTTTACTGCTTCTTTTGAAAAGTTAGCAACCACGAGCCATGTTTGACCATCATAATTTCGACGGTACATGAATAATTGTGGGTGATCCATATATAACGGCTCGATGTCACCATAAGTGATAATATCATGTTCATGACGCAATCGAATCAGTTCGCGATACGTGTGTAGTACGGATGTTTTGTCCTCAATTGCTGCTTCTACGTTAATATATTGCGCATTGTTTGGTATATCAATCCAAGGCGTACCAGAAGTGAAACCTGCTTGCTCACCTGATGTCCATTGAATAGGTGTTCTAGAATTGTCACGTGATTTTTGCCCTAGAATAGTTAAAATTTCACTTTCATCTATACCTTGTTCTTTTAAGTTATCATAGGCATTACGTGACTCAACATCACGATATTGTTGAATAGAATCAAAGTGCGGATCCGTCATACCGATTTCCTCGCCTTGATAAATGTATGGTGTACCTTGCAACATATGCAATGCGATAGCTAACATCTTAGCGCTTGCTTGTCGATTTTCTTCTGTAGAATCATCACCGAAACGAGATACAACGCGTGGTTGATCATGATTGCACCAGAAAATCGCATTCCATCCGCCACCTTCGTATATTCCAACTTGCCAATCCATCAATATTTCTTTTAGTTTTAAAAAGTCTAATTTCGCATTTGACCACTTTTCTCCATCAACATAATCTACTTTTAGATGATGGAAGTTGAAGACACTACTTAATTCTTGTCGGTCAAATTTTGTATATTTGATACAATTATCAATGGTTGTTGATGACATTTCTCCTACCGTCATCATATCTTTATCTCCAAATGTATGACGATTGAGTTCATGTAGATACTCATGTACATGTGGTCCGTCAGTATAAAACTCTTTTCCAATTTTAGGAGAATCCTTAAATTCACCTTTAGAAATAAGATTAATTACATCAAAGCGGAAACCATCTACACCAAATTCAATCCAGTGGTTAACAACATCATATAAAGCCTGTCTCACTGCTTCATTATCCCAATTTAAGTCTGCTTGTGTGACATCGAATAAATGTAAATAATATTCATCTGTCTTCTCGTCGTATTGCCAAGCATTACCACCAAACTTCGATTCCCAATTAGTTGGAGGCCCATCTTGTGATGGTTTAAAGAAATAATAATCACGATACGGATTGTCTTTCGAACGGATCGCTTCTTTAAACCATTCATGTTCTGTAGAGGTATGATTAATAACAATATCTATCATGACTTTTAAGTCTCTCTTATGTGCTTCACTGATTAATGTTTCAAAATCTTCTAGCGTCCCGAAGCGTTCGTTAATTTTCAAGTAATTGCTAATATCATAACCATTATCATTCATCGGTGACTCATAAACAGGTGTTAACCAAATGTAATCAACACCTAAATATTGAATATAGTCTAATTTTTCAATAATTCCTTTTAAATCTCCCTCACCATTACCTGTTGTATCGTTAAATGATTTGGGATAAATTTGATAAACGACAGACTTTTTCCAATCTTTTTGTGCCATGTATACTCACCTTTCACTTATTAATCGTATTAATGCGATTTAAAGGGAGTGGGATAGAATTTTTTCGAATTCGTTATCCCCCCTCCCAGTTTGCTTAACTTGTAAAATTTCTTTGTGAAAATCTCTCTGCAGAGCCCGCCTGCAAGAATGACTAGAACCGAAAAAACTTAATTTAAACGTCCTCTCAGTTCAGTCAGCTACTGCGAAATTGCAAAATAGCATTTTATATTTCAACGTCTTTATTTGTAAATTTATTTAGCTGCTGTTTCTTCAGGGTTTTCAACCATCTTCTTAGCTTTAATTGTTGTAAATCTTGCAAAGACAATTGTCAAAATAGCTGGTATTACCACAGCAAGTAATGTAACTGGCATATAAATAAACCAAAATTCACTATGAATTGAAATGAAGGCTGGAACACCACCTACACCGACACTACCCAATACCTTTTTAGCACCGATAATAGCACCTAAAACGCTTGATGTACAAATAGCAGCAAAGAAAGGTACTTTTAACGGTAAATTCACACCAAACATTGCAGGTTCTGTAACACCTAAAAATGCTGATACACTTGAAGTTAAGGCTAAACCTTCTTCTTTTACCATTTTGCGTCGTCTATAGATAAACCACGCTCCAAACGCTGCCGAACCTTGACAGATATTAGATATTGCAACGATTGGCCATAAATATGTACCGCCCAGTTTGCTTCCCATTAATTGGAAGTCAACTGCCAAGAACATATGGTGTAATCCCGTAATAACAAGTGGTGCATAGAAGAATCCATAAATCGCACCGCCTAACCAACCAGCATGTTCGAAGACAAATTGAACTGCACCAGTAATTCCAGTACCTATCACAAGTGCAATCGGACCAATAATTATAAATGCTAAGAATCCAGTGACCAGTAATGCTACTGGTCCGACAACTAACATTTTAATTGAGTCATGAACAACTTTATTTAGTGCTTTTTCAATGAGTGATAAGACATAGGCTGCAATTAAAACTGGTAAGACTTGGCCTTGATAGTTTAATTGTTTGATTTCAAGCCCAAAAAGATTCCATGTCGGAATATGGCCTTTAGCAATGTCATATTGTGAAACTAACTGTGGATGCATTAGGATAAGTCCAAGTACTAAACCTAATATTGGACTACCACCAAACACTTTCATACTACTCCAACCAATTAACGCTGGTAAAAAGATAAACGCTGTACTTGCGATGACGTTAATAATATTCGATATATCACCCAACTGAGGATATTGTTCAACAAGTGGTTTAGGGCCAAATAATTTTTCCATAGTAAGTAAATTATTAATCCCCATTAAGAGACCTGCTGTAACTAATGCCGGTAAAATCGGAATGAAGATATCTCCCAATAGTTTTATAAGTCGTTGTAAAGGATTGCCCTTTTTCGCTGCAGCAGCTTTAGCCTCATCTTTTGAGGATTCTGCTACACCTGTCTCTTGAATAAATTGTTTATACACTTCGTCCACGGTACCAGGTCCTATAACGATTTGGTATTGATTATCCGCTTTAAATTGACCTTTAACAAGTGCATTATCGTCTAATGCATCTTTATCAACTTTATTGTCATCTTTTAACACTAAACGCAGTCGTGTAACACAGTGCGTTGCAGTTTCAATGTTTTCTTGCCCACCTATTGCTTTGACGATATCCTGCACATCTTTTCTTTTTACAGCCACGCCTTTCACTCCCTTATTTTTAATAACCCAAGTATAGCTTGTCTAGACAAGTTTTGTAAAGGCTTTCATAATATTGTTGAATTTTCATTCTAGAATGGGCGCTAAATGCAATAAAAAAGACAAGTACTCAACATATTAAACATTGAGTACTTGTCTTTTTTATATTTATTAGTCTTGGATTTTAATTATAATGGCGGAGGAAGAGGGATTCGAACCCCCGCGGCCCGTTAAGGCCCTGTCGGTTTTCAAGACCGATCCCTTCAGCCGGACTTGGGTATTCCTCCAATGAACACAATAAATATCATATACCACGGTTCATTGGAAGTCAATCACTTTTATAGTCAAAATGTAAAATTATTCATTTTTATTTTTAGTAAGCGCTTATACGTCATTGAACTTACACGAATACCTTTTGTTTTAAGAAGTGATCTACTGATTGAGCAACGCCACGCCCTTCTTTAATTGCCCAAACTACCAAACTCTGACCTCTTCGCGCATCTCCAGCGGCAAAAATCTTTTCTTTATTAGTACGATAGTCTTTATCGTTGGCGATAATTTTATTTTGTTGTGTCGCAATATCAAATGACCTTGGGACAGTTGGTTCTGTGCCTTCAAAACCGATTGATAAAAGAACTAGATCTGCTGGCCAATGTCTTTCAGTACCATTTACAACAACCATTCCATCTGGTGTTTCTTCTAAAATTTGTGTGTATACACCACGAACATTACCAATGTGATCTACATCGTACCGCATTGTTTGAACACCATAGGCACGCGGTTCTCTACCAAAACGTGCTTCATATTCTTTGTGTGCATAATCCATTTTGAAGACAGGTAATGCCAATGGCCATGACGTATTACTTTCAAATGCGATTTCTTCAGGTGCTTTTGTATATTTGTTGAATTGTACTATTGACTTACAATTCTCACGTAATGCGGTAGCGACACAGTCTGCACCAGTGTCACCAGCACCAATAATGATGACGTTTTTCCCTTTAGCCGTTATTGTTGGTTCATCTATTTCACCATTTAATAACTGAGTCTGTTCAGTTAAATAATCCATAGCAAAGTGTATCCCTTGGCCCATACGCCCTTCTAATGGTAAGTCACGCGCTTTTTGAGCACCCGTACATAAGATAATAGCGTCATACGTCTGCTCTAATGTTTCACGTGATATATCTACACCAATGTTGGTATTCGTCTTAAAGGTAATACCCGCTTCTTTCATTAATGCGATACGACGACGTACAACCTCTTTATCTAATTTCATATTTGGAATACCATACATGAGTAAGCCACCCGCTTCAGCAGCTCTTTCAAACACTGTCACTTGGTAACCCTTATAATTGAGCTCTTCGGCAGCAGTAAGACCGGCTGGCCCGCTTCCTACAATTGCTACAGATTGTTCTAATCGTCGTTTAGGATATTTAGGCTTAACCCACCCGTGTTCATAGGCTTCGTCAATAATCGTACGCTCAATACCTTTAATGGCAACTGATTCACGATTAATTTTCATAACACAAGACTGTTCACAAGGTGCTGGACAGACACGTCCCGTAAATTCAGGAAAATTATTTGTTTCACTCAAACGATGATAGGCAGACTCAAAATCTTGTCGATAAACTAAATCATTCCATTCAGGGATATAGTTACCGATTGGACAACCAATAGTTTCTCTCCCGAAAGGAAGACCTGTTTGACAAAATGGTGTCCCACAGTCCATACATCGTGCACCTTGAATGGACGCTTCTTCACGAGAAAAACGCTGTTGAAAAGCATCATGATGCTTCAAACGATCAACTAAAGACAGTTCAGATAATGATTGCTTTTCATATTTCATAAATCCCTTAAATTCCCCCATCACAGACCACTCCTTTCTTTAATAAATCACTGCTGGTTGTAATTCTTTGGCAATTGCCGTACGGTCATCGTAAAATGCTGCTAGTTTAGCTTCATCTATTTGTAGTAAATTACGATTTTGTAATTCAATTTTTTGCATCATTAGTTCGTAATCTTTTGGAATTACTTTGACAACTTTATCTGCCACATGTGCAAAATCATTTAAAATTGCTGCTGCTTTTGTACTTTGTGTATAGTGGTAGTGCTCTTCTAACATAGCTTTAAGTAACGTTTTCTCCTCATTATGCGTCACTTCCTTAAACGCTAAGGTTGGCAATTGATTCTTATGTTTAAATGATTCAATATCACTTGGGAATACATAACAAACACCACCACTCATGCCTTGACCAAAGTTCTTACCAACATCCCCTAAGTTGACTACATGTCCTCCGGTCATATATTCCAAACCGTGATCACCGATACCTTCGACAACCACATCAACTCCACTATTTCGAATACAGAAGCGTTCGCCAGCGCTACCATTAATAAAGGCTTTACCTTTTGAAGCGCCATAGAAGCATACATTTCCAGCTATAATTTCACGTTCTCGCTGTTTATTTGGCGCTTTAACAACAACTATACCGCCTGATAAACCTTTACCAACGTAATCATTTGCATCACCTGTATGTTGAATTAACAATCCTGACGGTGCGAATGCTGCTAAACTCTGTCCTGCATGTCCCTGCGTTTCAGCTACAATAGTTGCTTCTGGTAAGCCATTAGCACCGTGTTGCTGTGTAATATAGCTTCCTGTAATAACCCCTACATCTCGTTGTTCATTATTAATCACATAGTTCCCTTTAAATACTTTTCCATCCTCAATACTTTGCTTAGCATCTTTATAAAGATAATTTAAATCGAAACCGATATCTAAATGATGATTTTGATTGATTTCTTTTGCATTAGGCCCATCAACTGAATCCAATAACTTTTCGATATCCAATGTTGCTGCTTTCGAACGTTCATCGATTCGACTTGAACGTTGTAATAAATCGGTACGTCCGATCAATTCTTCAACCGTTCTTAATCCTAATGAAGCTAAGACCTCTCTTAACTCTTCAGCAATAAAATGCATAAAGTTAACAACGTGGTCAGCCTTACCTCTAAATAGTGCTCTCAAATCTTTATTCTGTGTCGCAATACCTACTGGGCATGTATCATTATGACAAACACGCATCATGATGCACCCTAAAACAACTAATGGCGCAGTCGCAAATCCAAATTCTTCAGCACCTAATGCACATGCTAATGCCACATCCCTACCCGTCATCAACTTACCATCTGTTTCTAAGCGGACACGGCTACGTAAATGATTTAATTTCAATGTTTGATGTGTTTCAGCTAAGCCAAGTTCCCAAGGCAACCCAGCGTGTTGAATACTTGTCTTAGGCGATGCACCTGTACCTCCGTCATATCCACTCACGACAATTTTATCTGCAAATGCTTTAGCAACACCTGATGCAATGGTTCCGATTCCTGTTTTTGAAACTAATTTAACTGCTACGTCTGCATTTCTATTCGCGTTCTTTAAATCATGAATAAGTTGCCCTAAATATTCAATTGAATAAATATCATGATGAGGCGGTGGTGAAATCAACCCAATACCTGGCGTTGAACCACGTGTTTCAGCGATCCATGGATAAACTTTCGTTCCAGGTAACTGTCCACCTTCACCCGGCTTAGCACCTTGAGCAACTTTAATTTGTAACTCTTTTGCATGTTGTAAGTACTCGCTCGTTACACCAAAACGCCCTGAAGCCACTTGCTTAATCGCACTTGATAACACACTTCCATCCGCTTGAATTTCATACCGTTTGGGATTTTCGCCACCTTCACCACTGTTACTTTTACCACCAAGACGATTCATGGCTTGGGCCAATGTTTGATGCGCTTCTTCAGAAATAGAACCGTAACTCATCGCACCTGTATTAAAACGTTTAACAATAGTTTCTACTGGCTCAACCTCACTAATATGAACCGGTTGCTGTGCTTTAAATTCTAATAAATCACGTAAATGATCGTTTCTTTGATCATGTACAGCATTAGAAAAAGCTTTAAACTGTGTATAGTCATTCTCACGACATGCATGTTGTAACATGTGTATGGTTGTAGGATTAAATACGTGATGTTGACCTTGTTGGCGCCACTGGAAGACACTTCCCGAATCAAGGTACTCATTATGTCTTTGTTGACGCATTTTATTCTCAACGTCAATTTGTTGAATACTTAACCCTGATAATTTAGATTGTGTTCCAGTAAAATAAGCATCAATTACATCTTGGGATAAACCAACCGCTTCAAAGATTTGAGCCCCTTGATAACTTTGAACAGTTGAGATACCCATTTTCGCCATCACCTTAATAACACCTTCTGATAGAACACGTGTGTAAGTTTCAACATTATCTGAAATCGTGCCTTCTAAACGATGTGTTTCAGTTAAATGGGCAATGGTTTGTTGTGCTAAATATGGAATGACCGCATTCGCACCATATCCTAATAAACATGCCACATGGTGTACCTCACGCGTTTCACCAGATAGCGCTACTAAGCTCGTATCCATGCGTAAGCCTTCTCTTATCAATAACTGATGAATATGACTGATAGCCAGAAGTATTGGCATAGCGTAGCATTGTTTCGATGCTCCATCCTCGATATGACAATCAATGAGTTCACTATCATCTAGGACTAATATCGTATAACCTTCTCGTGTAGCTTGTATCGCAGCGTCACCTAATCTTTCCAATGCCGCTTCAAGATGATCTTGATATAGTGTAGACAAGTGTTTCACGTTAAACTTACTTTGTTTAATCCTATTGAGTTGCGTTAAAGTCAGGACCGGTTTCGCTAATTGAATACGATCCAATACCGTTTCATCCGGATGGAATAAGTTACCTTCTCCATCTAAATATGATAATTCACTCGTTACAATCTTTTCACGATAGGCATCAATAGGCGGATTGGTTACTTGTGCAAATAACTGTTTAAAGTAATTAAATAATGATTCTGGTCTCTCGTTTAATACGGCAAGTGGTGCATCATACCCCATCGCACCGATTGGATCTTTCTTACCTTTCACTAACTCAGCCATATATTTATATATATCTTCTTTGGTATATCCAAATTGACGTTGTAACTTAAATATTATCTTGTGATTCAATGAAGGCTGGCGATAGGTTTGCGCTTCTAATTGTAAATCTATTTTATTGTTATCTAACCACTTCTTATAAGGATATTGACTGGCAATACGCGCTTTCAACTCATTATTTTCAATCACTTGACGTGACTCAAAATCTACAAGAAGTAACTTTCCAGGATTAAGTTGTCCTTTGTAAGCAACATTGTCTTCTGGTACATCCACAACACCTACTTCAGATGAAAAGACAATAAAATTATCTTTTGTAATTGTATAGCGACCTGGTCGTAATCCATTACGGTCAGTTAATGCACCAATTTTATCTCCATTACAGAACGAAATCATCGTTGGACCATCCCATGGTTCCATCAAATAACTATAAAACTCATAGAACGCACGAACATTCGCATCATTTTCTTTGTTATATAACCATGGTTCAGGGATAAGCAACATCGCAGCTTCTTCAGGTTCCATTGCCAATGATAGAAATTCTAGCGCATTGTCTACAATTGCTGAATCACTTCCATCTTCATCAACAATGTTCTGTATTTTACTATGCTCTTCGCCAAATAATGTTTGAATTAATTGTCTTTGACGTGCTCTCATCCAATTCACATTACCTTTAATTGTGTTGATTTCACCATTATGCATTAATAAACGATTGGGATGTGCACGTTTCCAACTCGGAAAAGTGTTTGTACTAAATCTTGAATGTACTAAACCTAGCTTAGATTGATAATCTTCATGATTTAAATCTAAATATAATTTTTTAATTTGATCTGAGCGTAACCACCCCTTATATACAATCGTCTTGTGGGATAAGCTTGTAAAATAAAGACCTAAGTCGTGCTGTTCTGCATATTGCTCTATTTGCTTTCTTGCAATATATAATGGTTTAACCGGCGTTACAACTGATCGAATATCTATAAACACTTGTTGAATGTGTGGCATTGTAGATGCAACATGAGGCGCTATGGCGTTGACATCAACAGGTACATCTCGATAGCCAATTACTTTTAGGCCTTCACTTTGAAAGTAATGATTAAATTGCGATTCGTGTGTCGTACCTTGTATCTTTTCGTTAGAGAAAAAAAGACCTACCGCATAATCGCCCTCATTAGGTAAGTCTAAATCGACATGTGCTTCAAAAAATTGAAATGGTATTTCGGTCATAATACCTGCACCATCACCTGTTATACCATCTGCACCAACACCACCACGATGGTCAAGTCGACGTAACATTTCAAGTGATTTTTCAATAATATCGTGCGACCTTAAATTATTCATGTTTGCGTAGAAGCCAATACCGCATGCATCATGTTCCTCACGGTAATCATATAATCCTCTTTTTAATCTTTCATCAAACATGATGCCCACTCCTTTTGAGAATTTTCAGAAAATTTACTGTTAATAATAATTAATATAATGTAAAATATTTATCTGAACAATATATTAATTAGATGACTTAATTCTAAAAATTAGAACAATCGACAATAAAATGTTATGCGCACAGTAGAAAGGAGCATTCATTTGGAAATTAAACAATTAAAATATTTCGTAGAAGTTGCACGTCGAGAACATCTCTCTGAAGCAGCACTCGAGTTGAATATTGCCCAATCTGCAATAAGTCGACAAATCACATTGTTAGAACAAGAACTACAAGTTACTTTATTTAATAGACAAGGGCGAAACATCCATTTAACATCTCATGGTAAAGCATTACTCACTCAGGCGACTCAGATTTTGGAGCAATTAGACGAAACAGTAGCGTTATTTCAACAAACTAATCACAAAAATGCGCGCATACTTAATATTGGGTTTGAAGAGAGCTATATTTCTCAAATGATTACTGCAATCATTCAAGCGTTTGAGCGCCAATATGATAGCATAATTGTTCCTCATATGATGTCACCATCTGAGATTTCTGAAGCGCTATATACTGGTAAAATTGATATTGGATTGGTCGAAATAAACACGGCTCTTCAGAAGAACGCTAATTTATCACTCAAACCATTATTTGAAGAAACATACCATGTTTATGTGCCTAAAGATGATGTGATTGCTTTATCTATAAATCCGCCACTAACTCAACTAGCTGAAACACAACTATTTACTTTGAAACCTTTAGCAACAACTATAGAAAACCGTTTACAACATACTTTAAAGTTACCAATTCATATCATTGGAACGAAATCCCTAGCACACTATTTACTTAAACATCACCGTGGCTATGTCATCTTGCCTGATTATTTAACGTTGGAGAATGAGATGGAGGCATTATGTGATATATCATTAGCGCATACAGAATTAAAACGCTCCTTTTGCGTCGCCTTCAAAAAAGATAATAAAAAAGTAGATATTCTCAATTTATCGAATTTAATACATCAACTTCTAAGTAAAGTGTCGACATACCATTAACAGTATGAGGTGATATGTCATAATTCAAATAGCTACTATTTGAATAATACAGTTGAGGAGCGTATAATCACTCTGACTTATTAAAGCGTAGAATTTCGAGTTATAAATGAGGGTTAAATATAATGAATGCACAAAATCGCAACTATTTTAGTCATCGTATAATGAATTACATTATTGTAATTATCGGCTTATTTATCATCGGCGCCTTTATTTTTACGTTTTTCAATGCACGTTTCTATAACACCCCTATCGGTAAAGTGACACATGTAGAAACGAGTAACGCTCACAAAGTCGTTGATGAACAACATAATACCGACTTCAAATACAAACAACATTTAACAATAGAAATATTAAATGGTAAATATAAAGGTGAATCTACCACAATAGATAATACCTATGTCAAATCGCAAGCAGATTCAGAGCACTTTAGTAAAAATAATAAGGTCTTAATGCATATTCAAAACAGCCCGAAAGATGCAACGATCTTAGAAAAAAAACGCGATAGTCTTTCTGTAGCAATTGTAGGTATATTTATTATGTCCTTACTACTAGTTGGACGTAATGTAGGTTTACAGTCTATCCTGTCACTTATCTTTAACACTGGTGCTATTTTAATAGCTATTGCAATCCATGATAAACATCCATCTACTAACCTATTCATTCTAATGAGTGTGGCAATCGTGCTGTCTACCATTGTCACGCTATTGCTCGTAACCGGTTGGCATATGCGCACTTGGATCACAACAATCGGTACGTTATTAGGTACATTTTTATGTATTGGTATCACTCAAATCATTATTCAATTAACCAATGGAGCTGGTATTAAATATGAAACAATGAGTTTTCTAACATTACCACCTAAAGATATATTCTTAGCATCCGTGCTTATTGGATCTTTAGGCGCTGTAATGGATGTCGCCATTACAATATCAAGTGGTATGTATGAAATCTTACAACGTACGCCTAACATTTCTTTATCGCGTTGGGCTCTAGCAGGTCGTAATATAGGACAGGATATTATGGGAACTATGACAAATATTTTACTTTTCTCCTACTTATCAGGAAGTTTGCCAATGTTCCTAATTTATTTAAAAAATGCTAACACATTTACATATACGATTTCGATGAATTGGTCTTTAGAAATCGCTCGTGCTATAACAGGTGGTATTGGTATCGTACTCACGATTCCAATTACGATTAGTCTGATGGTTATGTGGATGAAATGGAAGGGTGTGACAAGATGAATGCAGTCGTCCTACTAGCACTAATTTTATTTATTTTAATGCTTATTTTCGGCGGTAAAAAAGGATTAGTTTCATACTTAACGTTATTCCTAAACTTTATGATCTTACTAATCAGTATTGTGTTCATTTTATTTGGAACACCTATTTATTTAGTTTCATTAATATTTTGTATCGTCATTGCTGCTTGTAACTTGTTTATTTTAAATAGTTACAATATTAAAACCAAGGCTGCTTTTATTGCTACAATATTAACTACGATATTATTAATATTAGGCATTTATTTATCTATAAGTATTGGCCATCTACAAGGGTTTACTACGGAACAACAAGATGAAACCTATATTTTTTCAATGAATATCGGTATCGATATGGTTCAATTCTCAGTATTTACGGTTGTTTTAGCTGTTATTGCAGCTGTCATTGACTTAACGATAACAATAAGTTCGCCTATGTATGAGCTCAATGAAACCAATCCTAATCTTTCACGCAAGGCATTGTTCCAATCAGGTATGCGTGTAGGGAGAGAAATTTTAGCAACTTCTGCCAATACAATATATTTAGCTTATTTTGGAGGTCAATTAACACTATTCTTTTGGTTTTTCCAATTACATTATTCTTTTGGACACATTATTAACTCAAAGATATTTGCGCAAGAATTCATTTCTATCTTACTCGGTGGAATTGCTGTAGCGATTAGTATCCCTATCACAGCGTGGATTACTGCATTATTAATTAAGCATCCTAAATTGAGTGGAAAGCCTTCACAAGAAGTTTCACAAACTTCAGAGCAAAACATCAATCATTAAATTGATAAAACAACAAGTGCCATACAATCTTGAAATAAGTTATCGAGATTGGGACAGAAGCCTTTATGAATGCCTTGTCCTACCTCATTTATTTCATATTGATTGTAATGGCACTTTTTTAATGCGCACATTTATAAAAGCTATATGTTCAAATTCATAATATAAACTGGTCGACCTTCTAAAAGTGTCTCTCCAGTTATTGAATATTTGGCTTGTTTATACAACGCCATCGCTTTGTCATTGTCAGTATTTACAGTCAACACTATTTCATTAATATAGGGAAACATTGCTTTTATATAGCTTGGTAGTTGTTGAATCACAGCTTTTCCAACACCTTGACCACGATATCGTGCATCTACACTAAATGAACGGAAAAATATAGCATCTTGATGATTACTATACGGTTTAACCCCTTGACCTTCATGCAATGTAAAGAAACCCACACATTGATCATTTAACATAACAAGTGTTGGATGACGCTCATTGTCCCCTTTAGCCGATGCAATATTATCATTAGGCGTTCGAGTGAATTTTCTATCTTCTGCTAATATTTCAAACGCATTTAATAGTGGTTGATCGTGAATCGAATATGGTCGTATTTCCATTTTCTCCCTACTTTCTCTCTGAAAAGGTCTCAATCCATTTTATAACAGCTGGTGCGATTAAGGTTGTATCAGATTTATCGAACCAACGAATATCTGTAATTTCATTATCAATTTTCACACTATCCCAATCAATTTTCTGTTGAACTTTAAATCCATTTAGTTCCGTTAACGTATTCTTTTGTGGGTAAGCATCCCCAACAACTGTACCTAAATATGTAAAGTCACTTTGTTCAAACGCCAATTGTAATTCCTCTTTAACTTCTCGTTGTATCGCTTCTAATTGCGTTTCACCCGCATCGATTTTACCACCCGGGAAATAATATTTTTCTCTATTTCTTACTTGTACTAATAAGATTTGGTCATCTGTTTCTTCCACTAAGCAAACACATTTGATCATACCTGCACACCTTTTCTATTAAATGTTTTGTACTTCAAAAATATATGTTAATTTAGTATGATGTTAACATATATTAATATACTAAATGTCCGTTTAGTGACATTTTGATATTCGGAGGGTATTATTCATGGCAAAGAAATCAAAATTAACACGCGTTTCAAATTTAGTAAGTACTGCAGGCTTTATCGTTGATGGTTACAACGGTATTAAATTTGATGCAAAAAATAAAAACCTAGTTTATTTATCTTTAGGCCTAAGTACAGTGGGTACACTTTTAGATTTCGTAGTATCAATGAAATCTCCTTACAAATTCCGTAAGTTATTCTCATTCGTTTCATTCATTATTAATGTTACACGCTTAGCTTCAAGTTTCAGAAAAGTTAAAGAAGATTATCAATTTCAATAAAATAAAAGGACTGGGTCAGAATTCTTATTGAATTCGTCTTCCCAGCCCTGCAAGGATGACTTGAGTTGAGAAACGCTTCATTGAAGCGCCTTCTCAATTCAGTCAGCTACTGTAATTTGGCTACATAGCCAAATTATTATTTTTGTTTCAAGCTTTCTAATGAATGAATTTATAATTACGTACTTGGTACGCAGGAATTGTACGATATGTTAGAACACCTGGACCAGCACTAAAGTTCATTTCTGAAACTAAAATACTACCATTACTATTTACGCGCTCTACAAAAGCCACATGGCCGTAATAACCAGCATCTGATTGTGCAATTGAACCTACTGTTGGATTGCTATCAATGCGATATCCATCTCTAGCTGCCGCATTATCCCAATTATTTGCATTCCACCAATACGTACTGATTCCTTTTCCAATAGCAGCACGACGATTAAATACATGCCGAGTACATTGTCCCCAGTCATATAAGTTACTATGGTTAAATACTGGTGATGAATAGTAAGTTGATTGCGTTGAACGTGTTGTATACGTGTTTGAAGAAGCTGAACCACTCACTCTTAATGTTTGACCAGGATAAATAAAGAAATTATTCAATCCATTTAATTTCATAATATGTTGATATGTTGTACCATATCGGCTAGCAATAGATGACAGTGAGTCACCATAACGTACTGTATAAGTGCTTGATGATGCACCTGAATTTGAATTATAACTTGATTGAGAATTTGAGCTAGCAGAACCTGATACTTTTAATTGTTGACCAGGGAAGATTAAAAAACTATTTAATCCATTTAAATTCATAATATGACGATATGTTGTACCATATCGGCTAGCAATAGATGATAAACTATCCCCTGCTCTCACAGTATATGTACTACTTGAATTACCGTAATTTGAACGACTTGAATAATTAGAAGATCCTGATACTTTTAATACTTGGTTTGGAAAAATAAGATTTGATGATAAGCCATTTAATGATTTTAATTTAGATACAGTGATACCATAATGGTTTGAAATAGACCATAAAGATTCACCACTTCGAACTGTGTGCGTTGTTGATGCTTCAGCTTGATGAGCAAATAGTGTACTAAGTGCTCCTGTCCCTAATACTGCTGTTGCTAGAATTTTTTTATTCATACAAAGCGCCTCCTTAATCTTATGCTTGCTCATTGGGTTACTCACCACTTATTTCTAGTTGTACTAGACACTTATCTGTATTAAATCTTTATTACATACTTCTTTCTTTTATCCGTTCAAGTAGTGTACTTATACTAAATTAATACAATTTGGCATGATATTCCATTTCATTTTGATTACATGTCTATGAATTTTTTGTGCACTACTATAAAATTTCAAATAATATCCTTAGAAATATAATTTACTTTTCATAAGTGTATAACACATTTTCACCGATTAATGTATCGTGTTTGATATAAAATCGACTAAAATATGACGTATTCATCTTTTATTAATAAAGTCGAGTAAGTATTCATACCTTACCCGACTCATTTCAAATATTATTTAGTTAAACTATCTTCAATTTCTTTGATAGCTTTTTTTGATAAATTAACTGCTTTTTCTCCATTTTTTGTATCTTTTTTCAATGCTTCTTGTGCTTCTTTACCATGATAAAGTTCTATAATTTTCTTGAAAGTCTCATTATCTACATCTTTAGAATTTACTGCTACAACATTAATATATGGTTTAACTGCATCAGAAGACGTTTTTTCTAAATAAATAGGATCATTCTTAGCATCTAATCCTGCTTTAGTTGCTACCCCATTATTAATTACTGAAAAATCAACATCATCTAAAGCACGCGCAGTTTGTTGAGCGTCTACTGCTTTTATTTTTATGTTTTTAGGGTTGGATTGAATATCTTTAATAGTTCCATTTAAACCAAAGTTGTCTTTAAGCTTTAATAAACCTGCTGATTCCAATAATTTTAGAGCACGTGCTTGATTTGATATATCATTAGGAATTGTAACTTCTGCACCATCTTTTATATCTTTAATATTTTTCACCTTTTTAGAATAAATGCCTAATGGTGCTAAGACAGTTGTACTAATTGCCTCAATTTTGGCATCTTTATGTGCTTTTTTATACTCATTTAAAAAAGCAAAGTGTTGAAATGCATTCATATCAATATCGCCATCACTCAATGCTTTGTTTGGCACGTTATAGTCTGAAAAGTGTTTAATTTCAATATCAATATTTTCTTTTTTCGCTAATTCTTTAACTTTTTCCCATGCAGCTGTATCGTTTGAGGCTACGCCTAGCGTCACTTTTTTATTGTCTCCGCCTCCACCACAAGCTGCAAGGACGATCAACGTCGCTAATATTAATCCAATAATCTTTTTCATTCACAAAGTCTCCTTAATAAAATTATATTTCAAGTAACTAATTTCGACGAATTAATCGAGAAATAAAGTTACCTAATGATTGAATAATCTGTACGATAATTATTAATACAATAACTGTGATAATAATGACTAAGGTGTCAAATCTTTGGTAACCGTACACTAATGCTAAATCACCAATTCCACCTCCACCAACTGCACCAGCCATAGCAGTACTACCAATCAACCCTATAATAGCTGTCGTTATTGCCAATACAAGCGAGCCTAACGCTTCCGGTATTAAAAAATATCTAATAATTTGAATAGGTGATGCTCCCATCGCTTTCGCCGCTTCAATAATGCCAGCATCTACTTCTAGTAGTGAGTTTTCAACTAGTCTAGCTATATAAGGCGCTACGTACACTGTTAAAGGAACTATAGCTGCTGTTGTCCCTATTGACGTTCCTACTAATAATTTCGTAAAAGGCACAATAGCTATTAATAAAATAATAAATGGTATCGATCTTAATATATTTATAATCGGATTAAGTATGTGATTTACAATAGATTGAGGCCATATACCATTTTTACGAGTTATAACTAATAGAACACCTAATGGAATACCAATTAAGGCACCTATGATAAGTGCAACTGTGACCATATACAATGTTTCATATAATGCTTGTAATAATTGAGATGCATCAATACTTGAACCAAACATCTAATGCACCTCCTCAAACTGAATACTATGATTCTTAAAGTAGCTTTCTAATTTATCACGCTTAAAATTGCTGTCATGATTAAATCTCAACCATAAATAGCACACTGTTTCTTCTTGAATATCAGACATTGATGAAAATAAAATATTAATATCGAAATTATATTGACTAATGAGTTCATTTATAATAGGAAATTTAATTTGATGTTCATCAATAAAAAGTTTGTAATCCGTATAATGACAATCCTTTCTTTTAAATGATTCAAGTAAATTATGTGACGGTTCTGTATTTATAACTGTAGAAACAAAGCTTTTAGCAGTTTTAGTTTGAGGGTGACTAAACACATCTTTAACAGTGCCCAATTCAATCACTTCACCGCGCTCCATAACTGCCACTCGATTACAAATTTTTTGTATTACACTCATTTCATGCGTAATCATCATAATTGTTATACCGAAAGTCTCATTTACATTTTTCAATAAATGAAGAATAGAGTTTGTTGTAGCAGGATCTAGCGCACTTGTTGCTTCATCACATAATAAAATTTTAGGATTAGTGACAAGTGCTCTAGCTATTGCGACACGTTGTTTCTGTCCACCAGATAATTGATCAGGAAACTGATTTTTCTTGTCTGCTAATCCTACAAATTCTAGCATTTCTTCTACCTTTTCTTTTATTTCAGAACTACTTTTATGATTTAAAATAAGTGGCATTGCTACGTTTTTAAAAACTGTTTTTGAGTTTAAAAGATTAAAATGCTGAAATATCATTCCTATATCTTTTTTTATGTTACGGAGTTCTTTTTTTCTATATGTATTAATTTCATGACCATTGACAATCACTTGTCCATTTGTTGCTTTTTCTAGCTGATTGACCAAGCGTACGAGCGTACTTTTTCCAGCACCACTATAGCCAATAACACCAAATATATCGTTTTTATCTATTTTGAAAGATACTTCTTTTAAGGCATGAATTTTTTCATGCTTTTTGCGAAATACTTTATTCACATTTTGAAATTCAATCAATCGATGTCACCCTCATTTATTACTTCTATTGCCTATATGAATAAATGAATTATATTTAAAAGTAAATTGTGCGTCAATATTATTTTAAAAATTTTTAAAATTTTCTGAATTTAAAGATAGAACAAAATTATTTTGATATCATCATTTCTTACCTATTTCTGCCTTTTTTAACAATTTAAAAAAACCCTAAAACAACACGTATTGTTACGTAGTTATTTTAGGGTCAACATCTTTTTTTAAGATTTTTATTTTTTTATAGTTATTCCAAAGTATCGATGGCTTGTTTTAAATCTTCAACTAAATCTTCAGTATCTTCAATACCGATTGATAAACGTACGAGTCCATCAGTGATACCTTCTTTAGCACGTACATCGGCAGGGATAGACGCATGTGTCATTAAAGCAGGCACTGAAATTAAGCTTTCAACTGCGCCTAAACTTTCAGCTAGTGTGAAGTAATGTGTTTCACGAATAAGTTGTTTGGCTGCTTCTGTATCTTTTACTTCAAACGCTACGACACCAGTGTGACCGCTAGCTTGAGAAGCATGAATATCATGATTTAAATGGTCTTTAATACTTGGATGGAAGACTTGTTGAACGGCTGGATGATTTTGTAACATTTCAACAATCGCTTCAACGTTACGATTAATTTGTTCCATGCGTAAGCCTAATGTTTTAATACCACGGACTAATAGGTAACTGTCTTGTGGTCCAAGCACACCACCTGTTGAATTTGAAATAAATGCTAAACGTTCACCAAGTTCGTCATCTGCAGTAGCAACTAAGCCAGCTACTACATCACTGTGGCCACCAATGTATTTAGTAGCTGAGTGTAATACAATATCAATGCCGAAATCTAATGGGTTTTGATAATAAGGTGTCATAAATGTATTGTCTACTACTGAAATTAAATTATTTTCTTTTGCAATTTCTGCAGTACGTTTAATATCAGTTACACGTAGTAATGGGTTAGATGGTGTTTCAACATATAACATTTTAGTTTCTGGTTTAATATAATCCTTCACATTTTCGATATGTGTTGTATCTACGAAATCAACATCGATGCCATAACGCGTAAACACTTTAGTTAAGGCACGGTAAGTTCCACCATATACATCAGAATTTAAAATAAGGTGATCGCCCTTATCTAATAACATAATAACCGCACTAATGGCTGCCATGCCTGAACCAAAAGCAAAACCATGTTTCCCATTTTCTAAATTAGCAATCACACTTTCAATAGCACTACGTGTTGGATTAGCGGTACGAGAGTATTCATACCCCTGTCTCAAGTCGCCAATGTCATCTTGTAAATATGTGCTTGTTTGATAAATTGGTGTTGTTACTGCACCTGTAAAATCATCTGTTGTATGTCCACCGTGAATCATTTGTGTTTTTTTCTTCATAATCATTATTCTCCTTTGTAATCAAATATTTTCTTCGACATATAACGATCGCTTCCATCTGGAAAAATTGTCACAATAACGCCTTTATCGATTTTATTTTTAATGTCTAAAGCACCTTGCAGTGCAGCTCCTGATGAGCTACCGACTAACAATCCTTCTTGTTGCGCTAAGCGTTTCACATTTTCAAAGCCATCGTTATCACTCACTGTAATAATGTGATCAACTAAGCTACGTTCCAAAAAGATTGGCCATTTCTCTGAACCAATACCTTCAATATCGTGTGCATGTGCTTCGCCACCATTCAATATTGAGCCTTCAGGTTCAACAATCACATTCTTTACATTGTATTGTTTAAGATGCTGTGCAACACCTGTAAATGTGCCTCCCGAACCAACACCAGCAACAAAGTAGTCAATGTTTGGTAAAGCATCTGTCAATTGTTTCCCTAATGTATGGGTGTATGCAGCTGGATTGTGCTCAGTTTCAAATTGGTTCATATATACCGCTCCGAAATCTCGAGCATAACGTCTTGCTTCAGTTTGCGCACCAATCATTCCTTGCGCTTTCGGTGTACGTTTAATATCAGCGCCTAATGCACGCATGATGGATATCTTCTCCTCAGAAAAACCTTCCGGCGCAAAAATAACACAATTTAAATGATATCGATTAGCAGCAATTGCAAGTCCTATACCTGTATTACCTGCCGTAGCTTCAACAATTGTATCGCCAGATGACACACGACCTTCTTTTATAGCTGTTTCAACAAGATATTTACCTAGTCGATCTTTCACGCTGCCACCCGGATTAAATTGCTCTAATTTTGCATATATCTGAACATTTTCATCGCTGAAACTTTCCAGTAATACTAATGGTGTTTGTCCTATTAAGTCAAATGCAATCATATTAATCATCTAAAGCGATTTATTCGCTTTGACTCAACCTACCTTCTGTTTAAAATATTCATGATTCCCAATACTGTTTTATAAATTCTTACTCAATCACTATGAATTATACGTTAATCTTAAGATTTATGCAAAACTACAAATTTTAAAATTTCCTATGTAATCATACATGTACTCGTATCTCAATAACTATCGTTCAACTTAATACTCGTGTTACGATAATAACGATGCAAAAGCAATAACTGATGATTTATATGAATCATACTTAAAGGAGAATCATAATGACATCAAAAGCCGATTTATCTTTATCTGTGTTCACTAATGAACAGTTTAAAAGTAAAAAATATACTCATAGTACCTTCAGAAACGCGATGTATGACGATTTAGAAGTCAATAAAAGTTATTTTAAAAATTGCGACTTCTCAGAAGGTATATTTAAAAATGTTCATTCCGTAGTTAATACTAAGTTAATTAATTGTGATTTTAGCAGTAGTATTTTTGTGAATATTAATTTCTTTAAGACACTAATGCGTAAAGTGAATTACAGTGTAACTACTTTCGATAATAGTGAATTCAACGCATTAACGATAGAACATACGACCTTTAAAGACTGTAGCCTACGTAACGTTACTTTCAAGGATGTTGTTTTAAAGAAAGCAGTCTTTGAAAATGTAGCATTAGATTTATGCCAACTAGATAGCGTAAAAATTAAAGATTGCATTTTTAAAAATGTTTCAATTAATAATTCTGCAATTTCTGAGAAAGTCATGAAAGAATTACGTAAACAAGACGTTCATTTTGAAAATATGTAACCTTGAGTAGTTACACCTATACACTTCCTAACTTATCAATAATCTCTTTAATGTTCTAAAACATATGTTTCAAATAGAACTGTTAAAGGAATAATCATTTAAGTATTTCAAAGGGAGGGAATGATTCATGGCTACTCATGAAAATGATCACTATAAAGCATTTGAACAGAGTCAACTTCATCGTGACGATTTAATAGATTTAAGCGACTTACAACAACGCGTTGATACATTCAATACAAAAAATAATAACTCAGAATTAAAACAACATATTGATACTGAATTAACGAAATGGAAAGAATATGTAAGAGATTACTATAGGCCTGAAGCACCAGCAGAACAATCACGATTGTCAAATATTGCTGATAAAGTTCAAAGTGATATCAATACAGCCTTTGAATACAATGATGGCGCAAAAATATTTGCGTTTTTAGAAGCTTCGTATCAAAGAAGTAAAGAGGACTTAACCTACGGACGGACGTTAATCCTCTTTTCCGAAAAGGATACAATAAAACGGGCACTCACATTCTTTGATTCTGAGGAAGATAATCGTGAACTTGCCGACTTTATTATTTCTAAAAATATTGAGATTGGTAAAGAAATAATGTCTAACGATTATATAACGTTATTAGAAATTGAGCGCGACTTTATCAATGCTCGTTTCAAGTAAAAAAACAGGAAGTGGGACAGAATTCTTTTAAATTCGTCGTCCACTCCCAGCTTGCTTTGTTTGTAGAATTTCTTGATGAAATTCTCTTTGCTGGGGCCCCGACCCCAACTTGCTTAGCTTGTAAAATCACTTTCGTGATTTTTTGTGTTGGG
>NZ_JAESMI010000040.1:0-12097 GCF_017893095.1 Staphylococcus sp. GDX8P80P
TAGAGATATTTGCGCTCTTTTTGTATAAAAAATGCGGTTAATGAAACAATCAATTTGTTTCATTAACCGCATTTCTCTTAGAACCAATATAAAAAGGAGTGGAACAGAACTCAATTAGAGTTCATTGTTCCACCCCTTACGAGGATGACTGGCTTTGAGAACAGTTGCATTAACCTTCATTCTCAATTCAATTCGCTACTGCAACATTGCGATGTAGCTTACATTTATTTTTTTAGACAGGTTTCATTTTAAAGTAACGCGATAAAGTTATATACAACGTTAAAATTTTAACTAACCTTTCGCTACCTCATCTTCAATGTATTTTGTAATTCCAGGCTCTACACTTTCTAGTGCTTGTTCTGAAATTTCGATTGAGCGTTTATAACGATTATTCTTAAATAAGCGTTCTGCCTCATTTAAACTTTTATCTACATTATTATGATCCTTACGATAACGGTTTCCGTATTGAATTAAGCGCTCTGCATATACCGCATTTATCAATACATCGTTTGCTTCATCTTCAAATGTATTCATTTGAATAACAATTTTAGCAACTTTATCTTTAAGTTGTTTTACGTGGATTGGGCGTTCACTAAATTGATCATTTGTCTCGCGTACTTCATGATCAATTTCATTTTTCATAATAATGAAGCGTTCAGGCACACTCGTTAAGTTTGAAGCTAAAAGTCGACGATAAACTTCTTCTTTTTTAGATTGGATACGTAAAAGGTTATCTTCTGCTTCAGCTTCATCCTCTCTCAATTGGATGAGATGATTTTGTAATTTTTCTTGGTCCTCGTTAATGACTTTAACATGATCGTCTAAATATTCTAAGTTGTCTTTGACTTCACTATAGCGGACTGCAGATTTTGCCATCTCTTTAAGAATGTCATCATAAACAGCGACTAAGTTTTGAATTTCGTTCTCATGTTGTCTAATACTATGAACATCACTTTCGTTAATGAAGTAATTTTCACGAATATAGTCGATCTCAGTACGTAAAGTATAGTTCATTTCACGTGCTTTAAATAATTCATCAGTGATTTGTTCTTTAGTTTCTTCAACTTCATTTTTTGCTTTGACTTCATGTTCAATTAAATCATACATTTCATCAAGCTTATCATTGATTTGTTCTAATTTATCATTTGCATTATCTAACTCAAGACGACTAATCATCGGCTCCACAAAATTTAACTCTGTTTTTAAACTTTGCAATGTACCATCAATTTTGACATGATCTAAATCATAGCCATTCATCTTCAAATCACGACAACCATATTTTAAATCTTGGAACTGACCAGGAAGTTCTTTTTGCGCTTCTCGAATTAATTCCGGAATTTCTTCCATATATTCTTGAATTTCTTCCATCGATTCATTTAGCCCCATAATGTGGTTGTGTGCTTGAACATAATTACCATCTGCTTTAAGTAATTCATACTGTTCAAGTTCTGGTTCAAATGATTCTATTCTCTTTTCAAGAGGTGATGCAGCATCACCAAACTGATGTCTGTTTGCTAAAACATCACGTTTCATTTCTCGATAATTCGTTTTACATTTTTCAAAAACTTGATCGTTTTCTTTATGTAAAGCTACGATTTCATTTACTTCTTCAACTTGTTGTTGGTAGCCAGCCTCATATTTGTCCATTAACTCATGTGCGTCATCAATGTCACTTTGTGCTCCAGAAAATTGAAACTTATCAAGTTGAATTTCGGCATCGTGGATTTTCTCTTCCACAGGTGCTAAGTAGTTGTTTGTATAATCTAAGGTGTCTTGCTTAAAGGCATCATATTTCGTTCTAGTTTCACCTTTTAAATTGAATGCAGAAAGTTGTTTTAAATTTTCTTCAAAAGGTAATTTTTGAACTTTTAATTTACGTTCTTCAGCGTCTTCAACAACTTTTCGTTTATTGGAACGCAAATAAAACATGATTCCTACAATGATTAAAACAATGACAATTATTGCTAATATTGTGTATAAAACCATCTCATTCTCCTCCTATATTATCATCATTATAACGCAATTACCGCTTTCATTAAAATAGTAAATGAATGAATTGATAGAATAAATTTTTCCATTTATAATTTTAATAAAAATAACAAATGAGGTATGTGTATGCCAATAATAAAAGAAACAAATTACAATCTATTAATGAAACAGCTACAAAGTTTAATTGAAGATGAACAAAATCTTATTGCCATTTTAAGTAATACATCAGCCCTTTTAAACGATAATTTAGACCAAATCAATTGGGTCGGCTTTTATCTTATTGATAATGACGAGCTTATCCTTGGCCCTTTCCAAGGTCATCCAGCGTGTGTTCATATTGCAATTGGTAAAGGTGTTTGTGGTACTGCAGTAGCAGAGAATCAAACACAATTAGTTAAAGATGTTCATGCTTTTCCAGGCCATATTGCATGTGATGCAAATAGTAAATCAGAAATTGTTATTCCTATCCACGTTAACAACGACATTATAGGTGTTTTAGATATCGATGCACCAATTAAAGACCGATTTACAATAGAAGATCAGCAAGGTTTAGAAAATATTGTTCAAGTTCTCGAAAAACAACTAACGAATTAATTAAAAAGTATTGACACATTGATAAATACTGTTACAATGGATTTTGTGTGAATTAACGAAAATAGCAGTTGTATATCAATAAGCTCTATGTTGTTCCCAATGCGGACGTGTCGCGTAACTGACGCTATAAGGTGAAGACACATAAAACAACATATCCTATTGGGCATGCAACACTCTTTTTTGTTTATTCATAACAACAAAAAAGAAAAAGGAGGAGTCTTAATATGGCTCGATTCAGAGGTTCAAACTGGAAAAAATCTCGTCGTTTAGGTATCTCATTAAGCGGTACTGGTAAAGAATTAGAAAAACGTCCTTACGCACCAGGACAACATGGTCCAAACCAACGTAAAAAATTATCAGAATATGGTTTACAATTACGTGAAAAACAAAAATTACGTTATTTATATGGCATGACTGAAAGACAATTCCGTAACACATTTGACATCGCTGGTAAACAACACGGTGTACACGGTGAAAACTTCATGATTTTATTAGCTAGTCGTTTAGACGCAGTTGTATATTCATTAGGTTTAGCTCGTACACGTCGTCAAGCTCGTCAATTAGTTGGTCACGGTCACGTTGAAGTAGATGGTCGTCGTGTTGACATCCCATCTTACTCATTAAAACCTGGTCAAGTTATCACTGTACGTGAAAAATCACAAAACTTAGACATCATCAAAGAATCTGTTGAAATTAACAATTTCGTACCAGAATACTTAGACTTTGATGCAGATAGCTTAAAAGGTACTTTCGTACGCTTCCCTGAACGTAGCGAATTACCAGCTGAAATCAATGAACAATTAATCGTTGAGTACTACTCAAGATAAGTTCATAACAATGAACAACCACCCTTCCTCATGGAATGGGTGGTTTTTTAAATTTCGCTTAATTCTATAACTTAAAGAGAGCTTCAGGTAAATCAGATATGATGCCATCTACACCTAGACGTATTAGTTTTTTTGCATCTTTCGAGTGATTGACAGTGTAAGGTATAACTTTCAATGAATGACGGTGTGCATTTTTAATAAATTTAGAAGTAACTAATTTATAATTAGGATTAATAAAATCCGCGTACTGTGATATTGCTTCAAAATCCGGAGCTTTATACCAATATTTCTTTCTACTAACAAGTAACCCTAATGGGTACACACTTCCTAATGACCTTAATCGCTTCACAGATGTGTCATCAAACGATTGAATAATCGCTTTATGCTCAGGCACATTATAAGCTTTCAGTGCTTTTAGAACAGCTTCTTCAATACCCGGATACTGATGTGGCACTTTTATTTCAATGAGTAACGTTTTTGAATAGTTTTTACTTAAGGATAATACGTCTTCAAATTTAGAAATTTTTGTATTTATAAAAGAAGGATTATGTTTTATCCCAAAATCAAATGTTGATAATTCTTCAAATGTGTAGTCTTTGACTTTACCTTTACCATTAGAAGTACGATCGATAGTATCGTCATGTATAACGACTAAATGATGATCTTTACTAAAATGTACATCAATTTCTAACATATCAACATGTTGCATTAATGCAGCCTTAAAACTTATTAGTGTATTTTCTGGAAATTGATTAGATAAACCACGATGCGCAACGATTTGAAATGCTTGATTCGGTCTATTTATTTTCATTGAAGTCACCTTTCTTTAATTATGTCACACTTTAAACTACACTAAAGTTACCATAATATAACTGGAGGTCAAACATAAATGGTTAAGCATGACTTTAAAGTACAAACCCAATGTCGTGGAGGTCGCGAAGAAGTTGGAACTGTTAGTGGCGATGTGATTACTGAACAAATTTCCATACCTGCCCCACTCGGCGGTAACGGAACAGGTACTAATCCTGACGAATTACTCGTTTCTGCCGCATCTTCTTGTTATATCATCTCTTTAGCAGCTACATTAGAAAGAGCCAAATTTACCAATATTCAAATTACAAATGATTCGATAGGTTCTGCCCTCTTTGAAAATGGCAAATTCAAGATGGCGACGATTTCACATTATCCAAAAATTTTAGTCACTTCATCAGAAAAGGAAAAACTTGAAAATCGACTCCCTAAATTATTAGAAGTCGCAGATAATAACTGTATGATATCAAATGCGATTCGTAATAATGTAGAAATTCAAATTCAAGCAACCATACAATAAGCAACATCAATCACCATTAGCCTAACAATGTGCCGGTGATTGCACTTTTAAATTATCAGAATATTTGGTAAAATGGTAAAATCTTATACCGTGGGAGGAAAATTAATGAATTATTATGAACCACTATTATTAACACCAGGACCTACGCCAGTACCAAATGAAATTAATCATGCATTAGGATTGCCAATGGTCGGTCATCGCTCTCCAGATTTTGAAATTATCGCCAAAAAAGCCGTTAACAACTTGAAGCCCATTTTTGGTACTGATAATGAGGTTATGATTTTAACATCAAGTGGGACAAGTGTCTTAGAAGCAAGCATGTTGAATATCGTCAATCCTGATGATCATTTCGTCGTTATTGTGTCAGGTGCATTTGGTAATCGTTTCAAACAAATTGCAGAAACGTATTACACGAATGTCCATATTTATAACGTAGAATGGGGACAGCCCGTTAATGTAAATGATTTTATGACATATCTCAATAATTTAGAACATACAATTACAGCTGTATTTACACAATTCTGTGAAACTTCAACTGCTGTTTTACATCCTGTAGCCGAATTAGGTAAGGCGTTGAAACTATTCAATCAAGCTATCTATTTCATAGTAGATGGTGTTAGTTGTATTGGTGCAGTCGATATTGATTTGAAACGCGATTACATTGATGTTTTAGTTTCTGGAAGCCAAAAAGCAATCATGCTACCGCCTGGACTAGCCTTCGTAGCTTATTCTAACCGTGCATTGCAACGTTTCCAAGAAGTAACGACACCACGCTTTTACTTAAATTTAAATAAATACTTTGATTCATTGCAGCAGGACTCAACCCCTTTCACACCAAATGTTGGATTATTTAGAGCCGTTAACGCTTATGCTGACTTAATTAATGCTGAAGGCTTTGAAAACACAATTAAACGTCATTACATTATTAGAGATGGTTTAAGAGCGGCATTACGTGCGTTAGATTTGGAACTTTTAGTTGAAGATGATTTCGCTTCCCCTACGGTAACATCGTTTATACCAACAGATAAAGACGAACTGACTCATATCAAGTCAACGTTAAAAACAAAATTCAATATCACTATCGCTGGAGGTCAAGGAAAATTAAAAGGAAAGATTTTACGCATTGGACATATGGGTAAAGTATCTCCTTTCGATATTCTAGCTGTCGTGAGTGCATTAGAAGTCATACTTACTGATTATCGTCAGACAAATTATATTGGACAAGGTATAACAAAATTTTCAGAGGTGATTCATAGTGAAGCATAACATTCTAGTCTCAGATCCTATTTCAACTGATGGTTTACAAAGTTTATTAAACCATCCTGATTTCAACGTAGATATTAAGACGGATTTAGATGAACAAGCATTAATCAATATTATAGGTGATTATGAAGGCTTAATCGTTCGAAGCCAAACTCAAGTTACCCAACAAGTGATTAAACACGCTAGTAGCTTGAAAGTGATTGCACGAGCTGGTGTTGGTGTGGACAATATTGATATTGATGCAGCAACACTACAAGGTATACTTGTAATTAATGCACCTGATGGAAATACCATCTCTGCAACAGAACACTCAGTAGCGATGATTTTAGCGATGGCTCGTAATATCCCTCAAGCGCACGCATCTTTAAAAAATAAAGCGTGGAATCGTAAAGCATTCAAAGGGGTAGAACTGTATCAAAAAACATTAGGTGTCATTGGGGCTGGACGAATTGGTATCGGTGTAGCACAACGCCTTCAAAGTTTCGGTATGAACGTATTAGCTTATGACCCCTACCTTACTGAAGATAAAGCTCAACAACTCGGTGTTAAACTTGCTACTATTGACGAAATCGCAAAGCAAGCTGACTTTGTAACTGTTCATACACCATTAACACCTAAAACAAAAGGTATCGTTAATGCGGAATTCTTTTCAAAAGCAAAGCCAACATTACAAATTATTAATGTTGCTCGAGGTGGCATTATCGATGAAGAAGCATTATTGCATGCACTGAATCACAACCAAATTGCGCGTGCTGCACTAGATGTCTTTGAACATGAACCACCTACCGATTCACCGCTAATAGATCACGAGAAAATTATTTTGACACCGCATTTAGGCGCATCAACAGTAGAAGCTCAAGAAAAAGTTGCAGTTTCAGTTTCAGAAGAAATAATAGATATTTTGGAAAAAGGAAACGTCACTCATGCAGTCAATGCACCTAAAATTAGTTTCAATGATATAGATGACATAACACAACAATGGATTGATATTGGTGAGTTATCTGGTGAATTAGCCATTCAATTGATTGATGGTGCACCAAGAGAAATCAAAGTCACATTCAATGGTGATGTAGCCAAACAAGAAACAGATTTAATTACACGTTCAATTGTTAAGCGAATATTAGAACAAGATTTAGGTAACCGTGTCAATATCATTAATGCATTCGCACTATTAAATGAACAAGGTGTTACACGAAACGTAGAGAAACGAGCATCACAAGGTACTTTCAACAATTATATTCAAGTTCACTTAATTAGTGATTCAGAAGAAGTTAAAATTGGTGCCACTGTCATTGCTGGTTTCG
This sequence comes from Staphylococcus sp. GDX8P80P, assembly GCF_017893095.1. NCBI lineage: Bacteria > Bacillati > Bacillota > Bacilli > Caryophanales > Staphylococcaceae > Staphylococcus > Staphylococcus sp. GDX8P80P. Next base: position 7,308 of record NZ_JAESMI010000040.1, read on the forward strand.
GAGCACGCATTGTACGTATTAATAATTACTCAGTTGACTTTAAACCTAATGCTTATCAACTTGTTTCTTATCATGATGATAAACCTGGCATCGTTGGTTTGACTGGCCAATTATTAGGTGAACATCATATAAATATTGCATCAATGTCATTAGGAAGAAATGAACAAGGTGGCCAAGCCATGATGGTATTATCTATTGACCAATCCGTCACAGAGGAAATCATTGAAGCATTATACCGCTTAGGTGGTTTTAATAAAATTTACGGTACTACGCTTTCAGTTAAATAATTTATCTGTAGTTAAGATTAAACATCTTATGAATCCACATGATTATACCCCTTAATGATTGATTTCGTTATATCATTAAGGGGTTTTTAATATTTATAATTTACAATTTAAACACTTAAAATTTTAACTTTAGCATAAAATATCTTTAATTAAACCTATATGGTCGACGATATAATCCGCTTCATAATGTTCTAATTCCTCACGTGCGTCTTGCCCTTTCAACCCTGTTAATGTACCAATAAATGTGGCACCTATTTGCTTAGCACAAAATAAATCTGCCAATGAATCTCCAACAATCACTATATCTTCTTTATTAACTATGTGATTTTGTTCCGTGATGTACTGTTTATAATTTTCTTTTTTATTTCCATTTAACGTCGCAATATAACAAAACGGATTGGGCTTGCCAAGTGGTACAAAGTCAGGATAGTCATTCTCAGCTTGCATTACGTCACTTGCAGTCACAATATGTTGTTCTGAAAAGAATGATTTAATTCCAAGTGATTCAAATGGTACTAACGTTTCAGTTCTAGGTCTACCTGTGGCAATAGCAAGATGATAGCCTTTCTCTTGTAACATGTTAAGTAATGATTGAATTTCTTCAACAGGTCTTAGCACAGTTTCGTGATAAATAAAGCCGTCTATGCCATTTAGCGTCGATTGCTTTTGTTCGACTTGTTCAAATAAGTTAGATCCTAAGTATAACTCTTGGTATACGTCTCTCGTAAGATACCATAATGGTCCTTTTAGCTTGAAGAAACTCGCATCTTTAACACTTAACTGCTCCATCGCATAGCGTTCTAGTTCTGCATAAATATTATCTTTACCACTTTGACTTTGATTCATAAACGCAATAGGCAATTCATAATTAATTTGATACGCTTTGTCGATGAATGGTTGAATTTCGCGCATACTTCTAGCAGAGATATGACTTTCGCTTAATACCTCTTCTCGTTCTTGTAATGAAAGTTGTTTCAACAGTTGTATAAAGTGAATACTAAAAACGACAAATAACATATCCCAATTTGAATTTAATCCCATCGATTTTAACCGATTTAGAATGATATCATTTTTAAAAATATTGTTGCGTATTTTAGTAATACGTTGGTCATTTAATTCATTTAGTTTAAAAGATTTCCCCATACCTAAAAATTGTTCACTTTTAAGTAATGTTTCAATTGTTAGTGCTGACGTATCAAAGCAACGTTCTTCACTTAAGAATACACCATCTACATCAAATAGTATTGATTTCATAGCTTTTTCGCTCCATTATTTTCGAATATTCTGATACTTATAATCTTAACGCCTTCACACTTAATGTCAATATTGCTATTATAAAAAAACTGATGAATTATAGGTGCCTCCTAAAATTCATCAGTTAGTTGAACAACATATATTTATCAATATGCTTATATCTTATCAAATCACTAAGACATATTTTGTCTGTCGACGTACTTTTAAAATGATTCTCTTCAATTTATAGTTGTTTTTCTATTTCATCCGCAACTTGTTGTACGTGTGTGCCGATGATGACTTGTGCTGAATGTTGACCACTTTTTGTCACACCTACTGCGCCAGCATTTCTAATTTTTTGTTCATCAATTATGGAATTATCTTTTAATTCCATTCTTAATCTTGTAGCACAATTTGTTAGCGTAGTAATATTTTCACTACCACCTAACCCCTCAAGAATTTGACTTGCAGATTGATAATACTTACTTTTACTTGATGAAGCTTTTGTATCTTCATTTTCAGTTGTATTAGCTGTAGGATCCGCTAATAAATTATCGCCACGTCCAATTGTATTAAGATTAAATATTTTAATAACAAATCTAAAGATAAAGTAATATAGCGCGAAAAATACAATCCCTTGAACCAGAATCATTAACGGGTGGTTAGCCACAGGATTAATTAACGATAATGCATAATCGATTAAGCCTGCACTAAATGAAAAGCCTGCTGTCCAGTGGAATAATGCAGCAACAAATAATGATAAACCTGTTAATAACGCATGAATCACAAATAATACTGGTGCAACAAACATAAACGCAAATTCAATCGGTTCTGTTACGCCGACCATAAATGCTGAAATAGCACTTGCTACAAACCAACCATACACTTGTTTCTTCTGACTTGATTCAGCAGTATGATACATTGCTAGCGCTGCGGCAGGCATACCAAACATCATAATTGGGAAAAATCCTGCTTGATATCGACCAGTAATACCTTTAATAGCATCTTGTCCAGTTTGGAACTTGCCGATATCATTTATGCCTGCTGTATCAAACCAGAACACTGCATTTAATGCATGGTGAAGTCCAGTAGGAATTAATAGTCGGTTGAAGAAGCCGTATAAAAATGCCCCAAATGGTCCAAAACCAATTAGCCATTTACCAAAAGCTACAATTGCAGAGTAAATAAATGGCCAAGCAAATAGTAAAATCGCAATTAAAAATGTACAATAAAAAACAGTCATAATTGGAACTAAACGCTTACCACTAAAGAATGATAATGCTGTTGGTAATTCAACATCACTGAATTTGTTATAACAGTATGCTGCAATTAATCCTATAATAATACCTATAAATACATTTGAATTATCCATCTTACTAAATCCATCGTTGACAGCACTTACTTTGATGTTAAATAATGGTGCGATGAACTCTGGAGATAATACTTTTACAACCAGTGCATATCCTAATGCTCCTGCTAATGCTACTGCACCATCGTTTTTCTTAGCCATGCCTATTGCTACACCAATTGCGAAGATAAGACCAAGTTGGCCCAATATGGCTGATCCTACAGTAGTGAAGAATAGTGATATTGTTGGTAAAACATTTAATGCTTTAAGCAAATTACCGATACCAACAATAATTGCGCCTGCAGGTAATACAGCAACAGGCAGCATTAAGGATCTACCTAATTTTTGAAAAAACTTAAACATTCCGTTCACTCCCAATACGTACGATATTCAATTATTTTATCGATAACTATACTATGTATACAGTTCCTTTATTAATTTACCATAAATGTAAGCGGTTTTGATGTGTCAATTTTAAATCATTTTATGAAATTTATTATTATTAAATTATCAAAAATATTTCTCTTTCTGATAATTTTAATTAGGTTTTATTAAAATGAAAAGGGAGCGGAACAGAATTCTTTTGAATTCGTCGTCCACTCCCGCATGGATGACTAGAACTGAGAAAAGCTTGATTTAAGCGCCTTCTCAGTTCAGTCAGCTACTGCGAATTTGATAAATAGCATTACTATATAATTTATGTCCCAGACTACTTTTTCAAATCAAAATTATACACAAAGATTTAAATTGTTTGAGAATTTCTATTTATTAGTATTGAAACGTTTAAATGTTAATAATGAACCAGCTGCTAATAATACTGAAGCGATGATAGTAACTAAATTAGCATTAGATTGTTCGCCTGATTCAGGTAATGCTTTTGTTGTAGCTTGATTTTGTTGTTGTGTATTACTATTTTCTTCACCAACAGTTGAATTTTGAGTTTGATTGTTTTGTGAAGGCGCATTATCATTAGTTGCTTGATTTTTTTGTTCATTATTTGAATTGTCATTTGCAACATTATTAGATGTATTTTCTTGTGTTGTATCAAATTGATAGTAGCCTACATTAGTCATTTCTCCGTTTTCAGTTCCAGCAGCTGCACCTGATCCAACTTTAACTAAACCGTCTTTGTAAACTTCAATAGCACCTGAACCATGTCCAGACTTATTACCAAAAAGAATTAAATAATAATCCCCCTTATCTTGTGGTTTATTAAAATTTAGTTTCTCTGGACTGTCCCCATGTTCCGCCAAAACACTACTTCCAATGGCTACAGCATTGTTAGCTGTTACTTCACTTTCAGCAGCGTTTGCTTGATGTACTCCCACTCCTGCAAATAACAATGCTCCTGCTAAAGTTGATGATGCTAAAATATTTGCTTTTTTCATATTTAAAGCCCCCTAGTTTATAAATAAAATACGAGATTGATAAATATTCATGTAATTCTATGTTGTACACAAATTTATATTAACATCATTTTGTAGCTACATTTTTAATTTATTTTAAATACTTATCAAAAATGCCCGTTGATTGAAAAATCGTATTGTTTGAATACTTATTCTTGTTTTTGAGCTTACTTAAATCCTTTATCAAATAACTTACTGGTTTTCAATTTAGACTTATTTACATAAGTAATTTTCAAACTCTGTCTTAGCCCCTCTTGTGCTGACGTGTTTAATATTACAATACTACATTTGATCTTAATTAAATCATTGTAAATCAAGGGTCCGGGACATAAGGCTCTTGGATAAGTAAATAAAGACAATTTCTTTTGAAATAATATAGAAATTGTCTTTATTATAATTTTTTTGATTATTTTCAGCTCGTTGAGCTGTTACTTTTCTTATATTAAGAGTCTGGGACATAAATAATATAATAATACTATTTAGCAAATTCGCAGTAGTTGACTGAACTGAGAAGGC
>NZ_JAESMI010000041.1:0-28701 GCF_017893095.1 Staphylococcus sp. GDX8P80P
ACCGATGTTTGCGTAGAACCGTTTTTAATGTCAAATGCTGTATCATTTTTGGTTAAGATCAACTTATTTTTAACAACTAAATAGTTTATCCGACCGCGCTTGCTATATTGGTTACATTTTTAACTATTTAAGCTATAAGTATCCTTAAAGTAACGAATATCAATTTATATTTTATCAAATTAATTTGAAAATCTGAACTTTTTCATGACAAATTTTGTTTTATATGCTTAAATAACATTGTGAATACAATTGAATGAATTGTTAAGTATACATAAAAGTAAGCGATTACATCATGCCTTACTTTTTTTATTATTCACAATTTGAAATACTTATTAAACAACTAAGATATGAAAATGTTATAATTTTTTTATACATAATAGTAAAATTTGAAAGTTGATACTTTTGTTAAATCAATACTTTTAGAAATACAATATAATCAAATGAAAGTATAAAAGGGAGGCAATAGGTTGGAAGTTAAAGTTATAAATGAGCAATCGCTATTGCTATATTTCAAAGAAGAGATTAGCGAAGATAATTATCAAGAAGTTAATCTAACTACTCAATATATTCTGTCTAAAAACATACCAGACATTAAGGATGTAATCCCGTCTTATCGAGCAATTATGATAAATTTTAATAATGATTTAATTGATTACAAGCAATTAATTGAAAAATTAGAATTAGATAATCTTAAACTTTCAAAAGTTGATTCAACTTCAAATAAGAATATTATATATATTCCTGTACTATATAATACTGAGATGGGCCCGGATTTAGAAGAGGTAGCAAATCATAATCATTTATCTGTAGAGGAAGTGATCCAAATTCATACAGAAAATGAATATCTTGTTTATATGCTTGGTTTTATGCCAGGTTTCCCATTCTTAGGTGGGTTAGATGAACGTATTCATACACCTAGAAGAGTTGAACCACGAGTTAAGATAAATGCCGGTTCTGTAGGAATCGCTAATAATCAAACGGGATTATATCCATCAGATTCACCGGGTGGTTGGCAAATTATTGGTAGAACACCATTAAAAGTGTTCGATCAATATGCTGAACCTATGACATTGTACGAAGCTGGTGATTATATTAAATTTTATGCAATTGACGAGCAAACGTATAACCAAATTAAAAAAGAAATTAACGACGGTCAATTTAATAAAGAAAAGTGGGTGACGTGTAATGGGCATTAAAATTATCAAACCAGGACTGTTCACCACGGTACAAGACAAAGGACGTTTTGGATTTCAACATTTAGGTTTTTCAGGCTCTGGTGCTATGGATCAATTTAGTTATGACTTAGGACGACAATTGATTGCTAACGATGGTCCAAGTTTGGAATTTACAATTATCGGACCAACAATACAATTCACTCAAAATAACACGTTTGTATTGACAGGCGGCCAGTTCAATGCAAAATTAAACAACGCCAAAATAACAAATAACAGTGTTGTCTTGGCAAATAAAGGCGATATCCTTGAATTAGGACCTGTAATACGTGGTGCACGTGGCTATATTTTCTTTGGTCATTCACTTGATATTGAAAAAGTTGCAGATAGCTATTCAACGCATACTAGAAGTGGCGTGGGTGGTTTTTACGGAAGTGCATTGAAAAAAGATGATCATATTCAAGTCGTGCAAAATAGCAATTATAAAGTAAATCTTGGAAAATCAATTGATTATGATGCAGTTGAACAAGACAACATTATCCACATTATAGAAGGTCCGCAAGTTGATGCCTTTTCTGAAGAAAAACGAAAAAATTTAGTTGAATCTGAATATAAAATATCTGATCAATCTGATCGTATGGGATATAGACTTATAGGCAATCAAATTCCACCTGAAAATGGTGCGGATATCATTTCTGAACCAGTAGGGTTAGGTAGTATTCAAGTACCTAACGATGGGAATCCAATCATTCTATTAAATGACAAACAAACAGTCGGTGGTTATACAAAGATAGCTACAGTAAGTCAATTGGACCTTAAGAAACTAGCACAATTCAAGCCAGGAGATATGATACAGTTCAAATGGACTTCTGTAGATGAAGCAAATGAGATGTTACAGTCGTTTAATCAAAAGTTCAGTGACAAATTGAACTCTGTGACAAATGCACCAATATTTAATATGCATTCAATGCGACCAACATCACAAAAATTAGCAAAATTAATTGAAGAGGAGTAATAACGAGATGAATATTAAAAAAATTGAGGAAGTTATTAATTTAGTTAAATCAAATGGCGTAAAACGCTTTAAATTTAAAGATAATAAAAGTGAACTAGAATTAGACTTCACAGAGGGCGCTCAAGTAATCAGTGAATCTGCTAATCAAAGTGTAGCAAGTACAAGTGCTGTGAATAATGATAATCAACAACAAGTCGAATCTAGTTCAAATGAAGATGCTTCTAAAGAAATAGCTTCACCAATGGTTGGTACATTCTTTTTACAAGATAGTAAAGAATTAACTGATCCTCAAATTAAAGTTGGTGATAAAGTTAAATCTGGAGATATCATCGGTTATGTTGAAGCAATGAAAGTTATGAATGAAATTACAAGCGATGTAGATGGAGAAGTCGTTGAAATAGTAGCAGATCATGGTACAAATGTTGAATATGATCAAGTACTAGTTAAACTTAAATAAAGGGGGACAGCTAAATGTACCGTTGTTTAGTAGCAAATAGAGGAGAAATTGCAGTCCGTATTATTAGAGCCTGTCGTGAAATGGGCATAGAGACTGTTGCGATATATGCTAAAGGAGATGAGCAAAGTTTACATGTTAGCTTAGCTGATCAAGCAATTTGTATTGGAGAAGCCAATCCTTTAGATAGTTATTTAAATATTGAACGTATCATTGGCGCAGCTGAAATAACAGGTGCGAATGCGATCCATCCCGGGTACGGATTTTTATCAGAAAGTACAACTTTTGCTGAAAAGGTAGAAGAAAATGATATTCATTTCATTGGTCCAAGTAAAAAAACAATGGAGCTGATGGGTGATAAAATAACTGCGCGTCAAACAGTAGACGCTGCAGGAGTACCTGTCATTCCTGGATCAACAGGTGCTATCAATTCAGTGGAAGAAATTAAACAACTTGCTGATGAAATTGGTTACCCTGTCGTTTTAAAAGCAGCTAGTGGCGGTGGCGGTAAAGGTATTCGTATCGTTAAAGAACCTGAACAACTTGAAAAATCATTAAAAGAAGCAAAAAGCGAAGGGCAGAAGTACTTTAATGATGACAGAGTATATGTCGAAGCTTTTATACCTGTAGCCAAACACGTGGAAGTTCAAATCATTGGTGATGGAAAAGGTAACTATGTACATTTAGGAGAACGAGATTGCTCTGTACAACGCAAAAATCAAAAGTTAATTGAAGAGTCTCCTTGTGCAGCATTAACAGAGGAAAGACGAAAACAAATTTGTGCAGATGCAGTTGCCGTTGCCAAAGCTTCAAATTATCGAAGTGCAGGTACAATAGAATTTTTAGTTACAAAAGATGCACATTACTTTATAGAAATGAATGCACGTATACAAGTGGAACATACTGTCACAGAAATGCGTGCTGATAGAGACTTATTACAAGCGCAACTGTATTTAATGCAACATGGTAAACTTCCATTCGGTCAAGATGACATCGTATTCAATGGTCACGTAATCGAAGCGCGTATCAATGCTGAAAATCCAGAGAAGAAATTCCAACCTACGCCTGGAAAAGTAAAAAAATTACATTTACCTCAAGGGTTCAATATTCGTGTTGATTCTTTACTATATCCAGGATACCAAGTATCACCATATTATGACTCACTTGTCGCAAAGGTTATAGTTAAAGATACGGATCGACAAACTGCGATTAACAAATTGAAAGTAGCGCTTGATGAAATGGTAATTGAAGGCTTTACAACAACTGCTGACTTTTTATACGCAGTTTTAAATTACCCATTATATGCTGATGATGATGCTAGTGAAGTAGATATTAAATTCCTTGAAAAACATCAAATTATTGAAGGAGTGGAGCTATAATGCGCATAGACTTGAATTGTGACTTAGGCGAAGCATTTGGAAATTATTCATTTGGCGGTGACAATCAAATCATTCCATTAATCACTTCAGCTAATATTGCTTGTGGCTTCCATGCAGGTGATGAAAATGTGATGTATGACACCATTAAACTCGCTAAAGACAATGGTGTAGGAATAGGTGCGCATCCAGGATTACCAGATTTAAAGGGATTTGGTCGCCGAAATATGGATATTTCACCTAAAGAAATTTATAATTTAGTTATCTATCAACTAGGTGCTTTAGATGGTTTCTGTAAAGTACATCAAACGCACATTAATCATGTGAAACCACATGGCGCACTGTATAACATGGGGGCTAAAGATCAAAATATTGCGCGTGCTATTGCACAAGCAGTTTATGATTTTGATGCTTCACTTGTCTTAGTAGGATTGTCAAATACATTACTAATTACTGAGGCCGAAGCTTTAGGTTTACGCACTGCATCTGAAGTGTTTGCTGATAGACGATATGAAGATAATGGTCAACTCGTTAGTCGTAAAGAGGCAGATGCAGTCATCACTAACACTGAAGAAGCGTTAGATCAAGTTTTAAAAATGGTGATTGAAAACAAAGTGGTTAGCAAAAACGGAAAAGAAATCAATCTAAAAGCGGATACGATTTGTGTGCATGGTGATGGTGCTCATGCTTTAGAATTTGTATCACAAATTAGAGAAAAATTAACGAAAGAAGGCATTGATATTCAATCCTTATAAGGGGGACCAATTATGGGAGAAAACTTTAACCAAAATCCAAATCAAGAAATAAATCCGAATGAAAAGGAATTTAAATTCACGAAGAATCACAGACGATTATTATATGGTTCTGTATTCCTAATGGCAACTTCTGCTATTGGCCCAGCATTCCTTACTCAAACAGCTGTATTCACAGCTGAATTTTATGCTAGTTTTGCATTTGCAATATTAATTTCAATTATCATTGATATAGGCGCACAAATTAATATTTGGCGTGTCCTTGTAGTTACTGGTTTACGTGGACAAGAAGTGTCAAATAAGGTGATGCCTGGTTTAGGAACATTAATTTCAATATTAATTGCATTTGGGGGTCTTGCATTTAATATAGGTAATATTGCTGGTGCAGGCTTAGGTTTAAACGCTATGTTTGGATTAGATATCAAATGGGGTGCTGCAATTACAGCTATTTTCTCTATTTTAATTTTTGTTAGTAGAAGTGGTCAAAAGATCATGGACGTTGTTTCAATGATTTTAGGGGTTGTAATGATACTTGTAGTTGCATATGTTATGGTAGTTTCAAACCCGCCATATGGTGATGCATTAGTACACACATTCGCGCCAGAACAGCCGGTTAAATTAATTTTACCTATTATTACATTAGTCGGAGGTACTGTAGGCGGTTATATTACTTTCGCAGGTGCGCATAGACTTTTAGATTCTGGTATGAAAGGTAAAGAGTTCTTACCATTTGTAAACCGCTCTGCAATTGCAGGTATATTAACAACAGGTATTATGAGAACTTTATTATTCTTAGCAGTATTAGGTGTAGTTGTAACTGGTGTAACATTAAGTGCCGATAATCCACCTGCTTCAGTATTTGAACATGCAATTGGACCAATTGGTAAGAATATTTTCGGTGTTGTTATCTTTGCGGCTGCCATGTCTTCTGTTATTGGCTCAGCATACACAAGTGCTACATTCTTAAGAACATTACATAAATCTTTATTAACTAAAAATAATCTAATTGTAATCGTCTTTATCGTAATTTCTACATTAATTTTCCTATTTATTGGTAAACCTATTAGTTTACTTATTATTGCTGGTGCAATTAATGGTTGGATTTTACCTATCACACTTGGAGCGATACTTATTGCAAGTCGTAAAAAAGATATTGTTGGAGATTATAAACATCCAACATGGATGCTAATCTTTGGTGTTGTAGCAGTCATTGTAACTATTGTAACAGGTATCTTCTCATTACAAGATTTAGCTGCACTTTGGAAAGGATAAATAGCTATTTCACGGTATAAGACATATAGCATTAGATTTGCTTAAAATTCTGGGTTATAGATTAATACTTTTATAAAAATATCTGATTAAATTCACTATGAAATATTGAGCTAAAAAGTTAGTGGTAGTACGCTTTTCTCAATTTAATTTACACATAGGAAGGGTGAGATTTTGAATTCAAATTGAATTCCATCTCACTCTTTTTTTGTAGAATTTATTCTCTTTTTCACTAGTAAAATTTATAAAAAGAGATGAATGTGTAACGAATTTATTATTTTAAATACGGAGTGATGAAACATTGTCGTGATGAATGAAATTATATGATAAAATAGCAATTGCTAAGATAAAGACTGAGGTGTAAATATGATAGGAATTATAGGAGCTATGGAAGAAGAAGTAGCTATTTTAAAAGATAAATTAACAGAGATGAATGAAATTTCTGTTGCACATGTTAAATTTTATAGAGGGAAATTAAATACAACAGAAGTTGTTTTAACGCAAAGTGGGATTGGTAAAGTGAATGCCGCTATTTCAACAACATTATTAATTGAGAAATTTAATCCTAGACTCATTATCAATACTGGATCGGCCGGTGCGCTAGATGAAAGCTTATCTGTAGGAGATATGTTGATTAGTAATGATGTACAATATCATGATGTTGATGCAACTGCATTTGGTTACGAATTTGGACAAGTACCTCAAATGCCTTCTAAATTTGAGTCAAATCACGAACTATTAAACTTAGCTGAACAAGTTATTAAACAACAAAATTATACTGCTAAAATAGGCCAAATTGTGAGTGGTGATAGTTTTATTGGAAGTGTTGAGCAACGTTTAACGATTAAACGACAATTTCCTAATGCTATGGCTGTTGAAATGGAGGCAACCGCAATTGCACAAACATGCTATCAATTCCATGTTCCATTTATCGTGACACGTGCAGTATCCGATTTAGCGAATGGTAAAGCAGATATATCTTTCGAGGAATTCCTCGGTAAAGCTGCTAAATCATCAAGTTCAATAGTTGAAGCACTAATTAAAGTTTTATAAATATTAATAAAGGTGATAAATAAATGGAATTAATAAAGAAATATTTTATGCCAAATGATTACGTTAAGTCTGTATTTCAAATCGATATTGAAAAATTAGCTAATGCTGGTTTTAAAGGTATTATTACAGACTTAGATAATACATTAGTTGGGTGGGATGTAAAATCGCCAACTATAGAAATACAACAATGGTTTAAAAAAGCAAATGAATTAGGTATTACAATAACTATTGTATCTAATAATAATGAAGATAGAGTTTCAAGCTTTTCAAAAGACTTAAATGTAGATTTCATTTTTAGAGCAAGAAAACCTATGGGCAAAGCATTTAAAAAAGCCATCAAACAAATGAATATCAAACCTGAGGAAACCATCGTAATTGGAGACCAAATGTTAACGGATGTTTTTGGTGGTAATCGTAATGGCTTATATACAATTATGGTTGTGCCTGTGAAACGTACAGATGGATTTATTACTAAATTCAACCGTATTATTGAGCGTCGATTATTAAATTACTTTAAAAATAAAGGCTATATCACATGGGAGGAAAATTGATTGGATGACACATTAAAATGTATTGGATGCGGTGCACCACTTCAATCAGAAGATAAAAGTGCACCTGGATTTGTTCCAGAACATAACCTTTTTAGAGAGGACGTTATTTGTCAACGTTGTTTCAGATTGAAAAATTATAACGAAATTCAAGATGTCGGCATGGATAGTGAAGATTTTTTAAATTTACTCAATGAATTATCTGACCGACAAGGAATAATTGTGAATGTTGTTGACATTTTCGATTTTGAAGGTTCATTTATCAATGCCTTAAAACGAATTGTAGGCAATAAAAAAATAATATTAGCCGCTAATAAATTAGATCTTTTACCTAAGCAAATTAATAAACGTCGTGTAAAAGAGTGGCTCAAAAAAACTGCTAGAAAATATGGCTTAGAAGCTGACGACGTTATACTTATTTCTGCACAAAAAGGTTGGGGAATCGAAGATTTATTAACATCGATAGATAAGCATAGACATAATCAAGATGTGTATATTGTCGGTACTACGAATGTAGGTAAATCAACACTTATAAATAAATTGATTGAACAAAGTGTGGGCGAAAAAGATGTTGTAACCACTTCTAGATTTCCAGGAACTACATTAGATTTAATCGATATACCTTTAGATGAAAAAACATTCATGTACGATACGCCGGGTATTATTCAGTCTCATCAAATGACACACTATGTATCTGAGAAAGAATTGAAAATAATCATGCCTAAAAATGAAATAAAACAAAGAGTTTTTCAGCTTAATGAAGGACAAACGTTATTCTTTGGTGGACTGTCTAGAATTGATTATGTTTCGGGTGGAAAAAGACCACTCGTTTGTTATTTTTCAAATGATTTGAATATACATCGAACTAAAACGGAAAAGGCAAATGATTTATGGCGTAATCAAATTGGTAATGTTTTGACACCACCAAATAATCCTGACCACTTCGATATGAGTGATACAAAAGCTGTACGTCTTGAAACTGGTAAGGAAAAGAAAGACATAATGATATCAGGTCTAGGATTTATAACGATTGAAGCAGGTGCAAAAGTCATTGTACGTGTCCCTAAAAATGTTGATGTAATCCTAAGAAATTCAATAATGTAAGGTGGGTTATTTATGAAGTATGCAGTAATAGGTGATCCCGTATCGCATTCATTATCTCCAGTCATGCATCAAGTTAATTTTGAATCATTAAATATGGAAGACACATACGAAGCGTTGCATATTCCCACACAAGACTTCCATGATATTAGACAAATTATTGAAGATAACCATATTAATGGATTCAATGTTACGATTCCGCATAAGGAAAGAATAATTCCTTATCTGGATGAGATTGATGACCAAGCAAAAGCTGTTGGAGCCGTTAATACTGTGAAAATTATTAACAATAAATGGATAGGTTATAATACAGATGGTATTGGTTATGTGATGGGCTTGAAACAAGTTTATCCCGATTTAGAAAATGCTTATGTTTTAATCCTTGGTGCTGGTGGTGCTAGTAAGGGAATTGCAAATGAACTCAGTAAAATTGTACAATCCAAATTAACAATCGCTAACAGAACAATGAGTAGATTTGAGACGTGGGATATGGATATTAATGCAATTTCATTAGAACAAGCAGAACAATATTTAGATGAATTTGATATTATAATTAATACGACATCTGCTGGATTAAATAATAACGAGGATATTGTTATTAGCTTAGATAATTTATCATCAAGTACACTCGTTAGTGATATTATTTATATTCCATATAAGACTAAATTTTTAAAAGAAGCAGAACTCAAAGGCAATACGGTTTATAATGGCTTGGATATGTTCATAAACCAAGGCGCTGAAAGTTTTAAAATTTGGACCGGCAAACAGCCTAATATACTAGAAATGAAATATGCAGTACTAAACAAATTAAAAGGAGTTTAATATGTTAACTGGAAAACAAAAAAGATATTTAAGAAGTTTAGCTCACAATATAGATCCTATTTTTCAAATTGGTAAAGCAGGTATTAATGACAATATGATTGCTCAGATTGATGATACACTTGAAAATCGCGAGTTAATTAAAATACATGTGTTACAAAATAACTTTGATGATAAAAATGAATTAGCGTCAACATTAAGTGATGCAACTAATAGTGAAGTTGTTCAAGTGATTGGTTCGATGATTGTCATCTATAGAGAATCAGTTGATAATAAAGAAATCGCATTACCATAAATGATGAATACAAAATCAATAGTGCTTTATGGTGGTCAATTCAACCCAATTCACACTGCACATTTATTAGTTGCAAATGAAGTCTATCATCAACTTAAACCTGACAAATTTTATTTTTTACCAAGTTATATGGCACCTTTGAAAACGCATGATGACTATTTAGATGCTAAATATCGAATCAAAATGATACAACTTGCTATTCAAGAATTAGGTTTTGGTGAAATATGTGAAATTGAACTTGAGAGAAAAGGTCAAAGTTACACTTATGAAACGCTAAAAGATATCGTTAATAATGAGAAAGATGCGGATATCTATTTCATTATTGGAACAGATCAGTATAAACAATTAGATAAATGGTATAAAATTGAAAAGTTAAAACAACTAATTACGTTTGTAATTGTGAACAGAGATGTTAATTATCAAGAGGTCGACGAATCAATGATATCTGTTAATATACCGCGAATGGATATTAGTTCATCATTGATTCGAAATCGTGTAAAAAATAAACAACCAATAAATATCTTGGTTCCTCGTAGTATTCACGACTATATAAGAGAGGAAGGATTCTATGAAAATTGATAAAGCGATTGAACTCGTTAAAGATAAACTACCGGAAAAGCGTTTTAAGCACTCATTGAGAGTAGCTGAAACCGCAGTAAAACTTGCAGAAATTTATGATGGTGATAAAGATAAAGCTAACTTAGCGGGTGTATTGCATGATTATTGCAAGTATGATGACCTAAGCACAATGTACCAAATTGTGAGACAACACGATTTAGATAGTGAACTATTAAGTTATGGTGGAGAAATCTTACACGGACCAGTCTGTGCTGCTATCATGCAATCAGAATTTGGTATTGAAGACGAGGAAGTGCTTCTTGCAATCAAGAATCACACAACTGGTCGAAAAGAAATGACTAAAACTGAAAAACTTGTGTTTATTGCTGATTATATCGAGCCTGGAAGAAAAACCCCAGGAGTTGAAGAAATTAGAGATATGGCATACAATCAAGGTAGCTTAGATAAAACAATTTATGAAATTTCTAAGCGAACAGTACTGTTCCTAATTAGTAAGGATATAACCGTTTATGGCACAACGATTTCATGTTTAAACTATTATAATTATAGTGATCAAAGGATAAAGGATGATTAAATGAATTCAGAAGAATTATTAAATATTGCTGTCGATGCGACAGAAAATAAAAAAGCAGAAGATATTGTTTCTCTTAATATGAAAGGTATCAGTGACATGACAGATTATTTCGTTGTTTGTCACGGTAATAATGAGCGTCAAGTTCAATCAATTGCTAGAGCAGTTAAAGAGGCAGCACATGAACAAGCTATTGATGTAAAACGTATGGAAGGGTATCAAAGTGCTAGATGGGTTTTAATTGATTTAGCAGATGTTGTGGTCCACATCTTCCATAAAGATGAACGCAATTATTATAATATTGAGAAGCTATATCAAGATGCGCCAATAGAATCATATGGGCAGGTTGCATATTAGATGGCTCAATATGGTGAAATGAGCTTAGTTTATGATCAACTTACGCAAGATCAACCTTATGACAAGTGGTTTGAAATCGTGAACCATTATACGCAAGATCTCAGTCATAAGCCGAAAATTCTTGATATTGGTTGTGGAACTGGCAGTTTAACTGCTCAGCTAAGTACTATTGGTTCGGTTACAGGAATGGATTTAAGCTCAGAGATGCTCTCCATTGCTGCTAATAAATCTAATCAAGTAACATGGTTAGAAGGCGATATGACCGATTTTTCATTCAATACTAAATTTGATGTAATAACAATATTTTGTGATTCACTGAATTATTTATCTGATATCGAAGATGTAAATGAAACATTTATCAATGTTTTTAATCATTTATCAGAAAATGGTGTTTTTATATTTGATGTCCATACTATTCAAAAGATGAATACGTTGTTTCATAATCAATGTTACATTGATGAGAATGAGTCAATCTTTTTAGCATGGGAAGCTATTGTCGGTGATGAACCTTATAGTGTGTATCACGATATGAGTTTCTTTGTTAAAAATAATGATGATACTTATCAGCGATTTGATGAATCGCACTATCAAAGAACCTTTGAAAAAGATACTTACATTAGTTTATTAAAGACAATTGGATTTAAAGCATTCGATACATTCATCGACTTTAATCGCAATAATCACGATGAAAACGGCGATCGTTTATTTATCGTAGCTTATAAATAAAGTAAACTCATCTCCTTAAACGTTTATATATATAAGGAGATGAGTTTTTTGTTTAAAGATAAAATAGAATTATTAGCATTTATTAAGCAATGGAAATTTCAACTGATTATCACTTTGACCATCATAATAGCTATCGCATGTACACTAATGTTTCTTAAACCTGTTAAAGAAACAAGCAATGACATGCCAATCGTTTCATCGCAAAACAATTTAAAAGAAAAAAATAATACACATCAATCATCTAGACATATTAATGATGCAACTAAGAAAGATGAGTTGAATACTGGTATTGATGAAAATAAAACGGTAATTGTAGATATCAAAGGCGCTGTTGAGCACCCTGATGTATATAAAATGAAAGGGTCAGATAGAATTAAAGATGTATTGAAAAAAGCTAAATTACAAAAAGATGCTGATTTGACACAAGTCAATTTATCTGAAAAATTAACAGATCAAAAATTGATTTACATACCATCTACCAGCGAAATGAAAAATACTATAACGCATAGTGATGGTAATAATAAGCGTAGTAATACAAAACCTTTAAATTCATTAACTACTGACAAAATAAATTTGAATACTGCGAGTGAAACTGATTTGCTAAAAATCCCAGGCGTAGGACCGACAAAAGTCAAAGAAATTTTAGATTACAGGTCAAAGAATAACCAGTTCCATTCAATAGAAGATTTAAAAAATATCAAGGGCATCGGTGACAAAACTTTCGAAAAGATTAAAGATTATATTACAATCTAACTTTGTTGATTGGCTTAAATATAAAGATAATCTATAATAATGATAATAAATTTGAATCGGAGTGAATTTAATGGAAAGATTAAAATGGGACGAATATTTCATGGCGCAAAGCCATTTACTAGCTCTAAGATCAACTTGCCAAAGATTGTCAGTAGGAGCAACTATAGTAAAAGACAATAGAATTATAGCAGGGGGATATAATGGATCTGTTGCTGGTGAGGTGCATTGTATTGATGAAGGATGTTTAATTGAAGATGGCCATTGTATCAGAACCATACATGCCGAAATGAATGCTTTATTACAATGTGCTAAGCAGGGTGTATCAACAGATGGTGCTACTATCTATGTCACTCACTTTCCATGTCTTAATTGCACAAAATCTATTATACAAGCAGGAATTAAACAAATATATTATGCTGAAGATTATCATAATCACGAATATGCGCTGCAATTATTAAACCAAGCTGGTATTGAATACAAAAAAATACCTTTTTCAGCTCGAAATGTGGCTCAATATTTAACTAACTAATATATGATTTATTTTGCATTGTCCTTTCTCATAGGTATTCTATGGATACATTTAAAATTAATGTCGTGTTTGATTGTTATTTTATTAGTTATCATTTCAACGCAAAGAAGATTTAAAATGCATCATATATTAATAATGATTATTTGTGTATTTTGTGGTGTGAGTTTTGAACATTTTCACTATGAAAACAGTATAAGTAAAGATGATTTCTTCAAGAAAAACTCTAACATATTTACCAAAGTCGAATTTGGATCTAATATCGATCGTCAAGGAAAGCAATTAAAAGGTAAATTTACTATCAAAGATCAATCGTACGTCTTTCACTTAAATACCAATCAATTAAGTGAAAAAGACATTGAAAATAAATCATGTGTTATTAAAGGTAAAATAGTTAATGTTTTAAATCACACCCCCTATGTTTCTGTTAACAAAGTAGTCACGAATACGTGCCAAATCACTAAAAATTCAAATGTATTTGAAAAGCATTCGTCGTATATTACTCAAAAATTGGCTCACTCAAGCCTATCGCATCCTGAATATATTACTGCTTTAATTAGTGGTGATATCCATGGCATTAGTACTCAATTTATTGATAAGGTCAAGGACATAGGCATTTATCATTTATTAGCAGTGAGTGGATCGCATATTGCTACTATTTCTTATCTTATATATCAACCTCTAGTTAGACTTAATATACCCAAAGTGATTATTAACGGTTTAATTATCATATTTCTAATTATATTCGCATATTATACCGATT
Organism: Staphylococcus sp. GDX8P80P; assembly: GCF_017893095.1. NCBI lineage: Bacteria > Bacillati > Bacillota > Bacilli > Caryophanales > Staphylococcaceae > Staphylococcus > Staphylococcus sp. GDX8P80P. Next base: position 14,130 of record NZ_JAESMI010000041.1, read on the forward strand.
TTGCACCAAGTGCATTGAGAGCAATTTTAGCTACGATAACCGTCATTCTCATTTCAAATAAGTTTAAAATGTCGACCATTGATATTTTAGGTCTAATCTTTATCATTATGATTTTAATAACACCTGACTATTTGTATGATATAGGCTTTCAATTTTCATTTATTATTTCATTTTTTATTCTAGTTTCCTTTCCACTTATAAGACAGTTATCTTTTTTTAATAATATTATTATCCTAACTTTAATAGCTCAGCTTTCTTCTTCAATCATCTCAATTTTTCATTTTAACCAATTACAATGGATAGGCTTATTTTCTAATATACTATTTGTTCCTTTATATAGTTTTATTATTTTCCCATTAGCAATACTATTATTTTTTACTTATCATTTTGTTAATGATATACCTTTATTTAGTGCAATATTCAATAAAATATATATCTTACATGATTATCTCTTAGAATTATTTTTGAAATTTAAATTTTATCAAGTTTTTATTGCACCTAAATCATCTTTTGAATATGTGCTTTTTGTAGTATTGATAATACTAATATTCATCTTTTTATGCCATAAAAAAATAAAATCACTCGTATTACTATGTATCTTGTTTATATCTTTATGTGTTTTTAATATCCAACCTAACACAAGTACAATTACTTTTTTTAATGTTGGGCAAGGGGATAGTTTAATATTTCAAACAAGCACGAAAGAAACTGTTATGGTTGATACTGGTGGTAAGGAAATTAGAGACGGTACGATAGATAATCATAATATAGCCAAATATCATATTTTGCCTACATTAAAACGTAAAAGGATTACTTCAATTGATCATTTAATTATTACGCATCCACATGCAGACCATATTGGCGAGCTACCTTACATCACTCAACACATAAGAATCAAAAAGTTATATATTCATGTATATAGCTATTCAGAAGTAGAACTAACAAGACTCATACATTTGTGTAAAAATAACAATATCCAATTAGTAGATGCTAAAGAAATAGACTCTATCCCATTTAATAACGGTAAAATTTCATTTCTTCATGGGGATATTCCCTCAAGTAATGATAAAAATGAGCATAGCATTATCTTACTTATTGAATATCAAAACTACAAAATGATTTTATTGGGTGACGCGACGAAAAATAATGAAGCTAAATTGATGAAATTATATCAACTTCCTACCGTGGATATATTGAAAGTAGGACATCACGGAAGTAAAACAAGTAGTTCGGAAGTATTTATAAAGTCTATAAAACCGACTATTAGTATTATTTCAAGTGGTAAAAACAATAAATATCATTTGCCAAGTAAAGAAACGTTGCAGACGTTAACGTCGGTAAACAGTAAAATTTTGAACACTCAAGACGTTGGAGAAATAACGATAGATTTAGATCACAATATGAATATTACATCTAATCAAATTGATTGAACTGGTGACGCTTTACCCAAGCATGATATAATTATCAATGTTTGATATTTTAAAAGGGAGTTCACAATTATGACAAACAATATTATGGCTATATATGGTGAAGTGCCTGAATTAGTAGAAAAGAAAAGTAATGAACTGACAAATGCATTCTTAAATGAGAACAGAGATGACTTTAATTTTATAAAATTTAACCTTTATGAAACAAATATTTCGACAATTATTGAAGAGGCCTTAACAATGCCATTTATATCTGAAAAGAAAGCAATTGTTGTTAAAAATTCATTTATATTTACTGGCGAAAAAGTTAATAAAGATTTACAGCCGAACAATGAGCAAGTTATAGAATTTTTAGAGAAGTATGATGGTGATAATTTAGTCATTTTTGAAATCTATAGCAATAAATTAGATGAAAGAAAGAAATTAACTAAATCATTAAAAAAGACTAGTAAGCTAACCAAAGTAGAACAAATGTCAGAGCAAGAAATTAAATCCTGGATTCAAAATCAACTACATGAGAATTTCAAAGATATAAAGCAAGATGCGCTAAACCTATTTATTGAATTAACTGGTGTGAATTTCAATATTGTTTCTCAAGAGCTAGATAAACTCATTTTATTCTTAGGTGACAGATCTACTATTAATAAAAATGATGTAAGTTTAATTATTAACAGAAGCTTAGAACAAAATGTTTTTCTATTAACAGAATATATTCAAAAAAATGAAAAAGACCAAGCTATACAACTTGTAAAAGATTTAATCGTTATGAAAGAGGAACCCATTAAATTACTTGCACTTATTACAAGTAACTACAGATTGTATTACCAATGTAAAATATTAGCTCAAAAAGGGTATAGTGGGCAACAGATTGCTAAAACAATTAATGTGCATCCATATAGAGTTAAGTTAGCATTAAATCAAGTCCGTTATTATGAGTTAAAAGAATTATTAAATATAATAGATAACTGCGCAGAAACAGATTACAAACTAAAGTCGTCATATATGGACAAACAACTAATACTTGAGTTATTTATTCTATCACTTTAAGTTTGTAATCAATCCTTAGTTATATATTTAAATGCAAAAAAGCACGGAACATAGTTCCGCGCTTTTTTACACATTATTTACTTGATGACATTAATTGTGATTTAATGCGATCAGCTTTGTTTGAGTGAATTAAGTTACTTTGTGAAGCTTTATCAACTGATTTGATTGCGAAGTTAACTAATTCAGCTTTGTTATCAGCGTTATTGTTGATTGCTGTTTTAGCATTTTTCACAGCAGTACGCATAGCGTTTTTTTGTGAAATATTACGAGCTTCTGCGTTTTCAGTTGTTTTAACACGTTTAATAGCAGATTTAATATTTGGCATTACTGTCACCTCCTAAAAGTGATCTTAAGCATATCAAATTTTATTTTGATTACAACAAGAAACATTTTATCAAAACTAACATATTTGTGCAATCATTAATTAAATATAGCATAGTTAAAATCTCAATTAAATCATAATTACTGTTGGAATGCGCACTTTAACACTTTATAATTAGGATATATTCTATAATTATATACGAATAACGCAAGTGATTTTATAATCATGTTTTAACATTTAATAGTAAGGATACGTTTGCAATTAATCATTAAAAACGATATCATATCAAAGATGTATACATATACGGGCTAATTTTATGAAAGCGAGAATGATAGGCTATGGATATGCAAGAACGCTATAACAGAAGAGAAAATATACGAAATTTTTCTATTATTGCTCATATTGATCATGGTAAATCAACATTAGCAGATAGAATATTAGAAAATACTAAATCTGTAGAAACAAGAGAAATGCAAGATCAATTATTAGATTCAATGGATCTTGAAAGAGAACGTGGTATTACAATCAAATTAAATGCCGTACGATTAAAATATGAAGCTAGTGATGGACAAACTTATACTTTCCATTTAATTGATACACCAGGACATGTAGACTTTTCATATGAGGTCTCTAGATCCCTAGCTGCATGTGAAGGTGCAATTTTAGTAGTAGATGCAGCACAAGGTATTGAAGCACAAACATTGGCAAATGTGTATCTAGCACTAGATAACGATTTAGAATTATTACCAGTCGTTAACAAAATCGATCTCCCTGCCGCTGAACCTGAAAGGGTTAAACAAGAATTAGAAGATGTGATTGGTTTAGATCAAGATGATGTTGTACTTGCTAGTGCTAAATCAAATATTGGTATCGAAGATATTTTAGAGAAAATTGTAGAAGTAGTGCCACCACCTGAAGGTGATCCAAGTGCCCCATTAAAAGCTTTAATTTTCGATTCAGAATATGATCCTTATAGAGGCGTTATTTCATCAATTCGCGTGATGGAAGGCGTTGTTAAGGCTGGAGATAGAATTAAAATGATGGCAACAGGTAAAGAATTTGAAGTTAGTGAGGTAGGTATCAACACACCTAAACAATTACCTATTGAAGAACTAACTGTAGGTGATGTTGGTTATATTATTGCAAGTATCAAAAATGTCGATGATTCACGTGTAGGTGATACGATAACACATGCAAACAGACCAGCTGAAGCACCGCTAAAAGGATATAAAAAAATGAACCCAATGGTTTATTGTGGTTTGTTCCCAATTGAAAACAAAGACTATAATGATTTAAGAGAAGCTCTTGAAAAGTTACAATTAAATGATGCGTCATTAGAGTTTGAACCAGAATCTTCTCAAGCACTCGGCTTTGGTTTTAGAACTGGATTTTTAGGCATGCTTCACATGGAAATTATTCAAGAGCGCATTGAAAGAGAATTTGGCATTGAATTAATTGCTACTGCGCCATCAGTTATATATCAATGTGTAATGAAAGATGGTTCAGAAGTCACAGTAGATAATCCCACACAAATGCCAGAAAGAGACAAAATTGATGCGATTTATGAACCTTATGTGAAAGCGACCATGATGGTACCAAATGACTATGTAGGAGCAGTAATGGAGTTGTGTCAACGTAAACGTGGTCAATTTATTAATATGGATTATTTAGATGATATTCGAGTGAATATCGTTTATGAAATACCACTTTCTGAAGTTGTTTTTGATTTCTTCGATCAACTTAAATCTAATACTAAAGGATACGCTTCGTTTGATTATGAGTTTATTGAAAATAAAGAAAGTAATTTAGTGAAGATGGATATTTTATTAAATGGTGATAAAGTAGATGCATTAAGCTTTATCGTTCATAAAGATTTTGCTTATGAACGAGGCAAAGCATTAGTTGAAAAATTAAAAACGCTTATTCCGCGTCAACAATTTGAAGTTCCAGTGCAGGCTGCAATTGGACAAAAAATCGTTGCAAGAACTAATATTAAATCAATGGGTAAAAATGTTTTATCTAAATGTTATGGTGGGGATATTAGTCGTAAGCGTAAATTACTCGAAAAACAAAAAGCAGGTAAAGCGAAAATGAAAGCAGTTGGTAGTGTTGAAATTCCACAAGATGCATTCCTAGCTGTACTAAAAATGAATGATGAATAGAACATAAAAGAGGTCGAGACGAATATAAATTGGTAGGTACCATAACAATAATGAATATTATTGATAAAGAAACTACTAACTTATATTACTAAGTCTCAATCTCTTTTTTTAAGTTATAGAAGGGGTGTAACATTGGAAGTTAAAAGTGCGTACATACACATACCTTTTTGTGTCAGAATTTGTACTTATTGTGATTTTAATAAATATTATATTGATAAACAGCCAGTAGATGAATATTTATCCGCATTAATAAAAGAAATGTCGTTTAGTAAAAAAAAACAACTTGAGACAATGTACGTTGGAGGAGGTACGCCAACAGCACTGAATGACATGCAACTTGAAAGATTATTACAAGCTATTACTTCAACTTTTTCAATCAATGGAGAGTTCAGTTTTGAAGCAAATCCAGATGAATTAACTTTTAATAAAGTAAAGTTACTTAAACAGTATGGTGTTAATCGTATTTCAATGGGTGTTCAAACATTTAAACCAGAGCTATTAAAAATATTAGGCCGAACACATAATACTCAAGATATCTATAATGCAGTAAATAATGCTAGGAAAGCTGGTATCAACTCTATAAGCCTTGATTTAATGTATCATTTACCTGAACAAACGATAGAGGATTTTGCAGACAGTTTAAATCAAGCAATCAATATGGATATTGACCATATTTCAAGCTACGGTTTAATACTTGAACCTAAAACACAATTTTATAATATGTATCGAAAAGGGAAACTAAAATTACCAAATGAAGATTTAGGTGCTGAAATGTATCAATATCTAATGAAAGTATTAAGTCAAACTGACTTTAAGCAATATGAAATTTCTAACTTTGCTAAAACGAATCATGAATCTGAACATAATAAAGTGTATTGGTTAAACGAAGAATATTACGGTTTTGGAGCAGGTGCAAGTGGATACGTTGAAGGCGAACGCTATACAAATTTAAATCCAGTTCAACATTATATTAATGCAATTAATGATGGCAAACGGCCTATACTAACTTCTAGTCGACCAACCTTGAATGAAAAGATGGAAGAAGAAATGTTTTTAGGTTTAAGAATGAATCAAGGTGTAAATCGCGGACGTTTCGAGTTAAAATTTGGCAAATCACTAGATGCAATATTTGGAGAAACGATTAAAGATTTAAAATCAAGACACCTTCTAATTGAAACGAATGGAAATATCTCACTTACCCCAAGAGGAAAGGTTATAGGAAACGAAGTATTTGAGGCTTTCTTACTAAACTAATAAAAAATTAAAAAAGTAAGGCTTTAACGTTGACTTACTTTGACCAATTTGATAAATTATAATTAGCACTTAGGACAAAAGAGTGCTAATGAGGTGAAAACATGATTACACAAAGACAATTAAGCATTTTAAATGCAATTGTTGAAGATTATGTTGATTTAGGACAACCTATAGGTTCTAAAGCTTTAATTGATAGACATCATTTAGATGTCAGTCCTGCAACAATAAGGAATGAGATGAAACAACTTGAAGATTTGAACTTTTTAGAGAAGACGCATTCTTCTTCAGGGCGTTCACCTTCCGAAGAAGGGTTTAGACTTTATGTCGATCAATTGTTAAAACAAACCTCTCGTCAAAACAAAAATAAAATACAACGTTTAAATCAACTATTGATTGAGAATCACTATGATATTTCTTCAGCATTAAGTTACTTTGCAAATGAGTTATCAATGAAATCTCATTATGCAACATTAGTTGTTCGTCCAAAACATAGTGAAGAAATGATTAATAATGTTCATTTAATTAAGGCAAATGATTCAATCATGATTTTAGTAATTATTTATAATTCTGGTCATGTTGAGCATTTTCACTTGAATTCTTCACTTGAGTTATCATCCGATAGATTAATCGCCATTTCTAATTTTATTAGTAATAATAATTTAGAAATAAGCGCTAAACTATCAGATAAAATTCGTTCTTTCGCCAACTCATATGAAGAAAATCAATTCATTAATGACATTGTTAAGATGATAAATTCTCATATTAGCAAACAAAGTAATAGCATTTTCTTAGGTGGAAAGGTTAAACTAATTGATGCATTAAATGAATCTAATGTTTCGTCAATTCAACCAATTTTGCAATATCTAGAATCTGAAAGAATCACTGAATTACTACAGACAATTTCAACTAATGATATTAACGTTAAGATTGGAAAAGAGATTGATGAAAGCCTTAGTGATATATCGATTGTAACGAGTCAATATCACTTCGACAATTCATTGAAAGGTCAAATTGCGGTTATTGGACCTACAGCAATGCGTTATCAGAATGTGATTCAATTACTTAACCAAATATGGTGATTTTAATTGTAATTATATTGGAGGGTAAAAAATGACAGAAAAAGATGAATCAGTAAAAAGTAATTCTGAATATACTGAAGAACAAGAAGTAAAGAATGAAGACACATCAACAGTTGAAAATGTTGAAGATACTACTTCTGATAGTGATAATTCATCTAACGACAGTTCGAACGAAGAAAGTTCTGAAGAAACTGCAGTTGATCCTAAAGATGAAGAAATTCAGCAATTACAATTAAAAGCTAATGAAAATGAAGAAAAATATTTAAGATTATACGCTGAATTCGAAAATTATAAAAGACGAATTCAGAAAGAAAATGAAACAAATAAAACTTATCAATCTCAACGTGTTTTAACGGATATTTTACCAACGATTGATAATATTGAACGCGCACTACAAATTGAAGGTGATGATGAATCATTTAAATCACTTCAAAAAGGTGTTCAAATGGTACACGAAAGTTTACTAAGAGCACTTAAAGATAATGGTTTAGAAGAAATTGAAACAAAAGGTCAAGCTTTTGACCCTAACTTCCACCAAGCAGTAGTTCAAGATGATAATCCAGATTTCAAATCTGGTGATATTACTCAAGAATTACAAAAAGGTTATAAGTTAAAAGATAGAGTATTAAGACCATCAATGGTAAAAGTAAATCAATAAATTGACGAAAATACCATATATCAAAATTTTTAAAATTGGAGGAATTTTATTATGAGTAAAGTAATCGGTATTGACTTAGGTACAACAAATTCATGTGTAGCTGTATTAGAAGGCGATGAACCAAAAGTAATTCAAAACCCAGAAGGTGCTAGAACAACACCATCAGTTGTAGCATTTAAAAATGGTGAAACACAAGTTGGTGAAGTAGCAAAACGTCAAGGTATCACTAATCCAAATACTGTTCAATCAATTAAACGTCATATGGGTACTGACTACAAAGTAGATATTGAAGGTAAATCTTATACACCTCAAGAAATTTCAGCTATGGTATTACAAAACCTTAAAAACACTGCTGAAAGTTATTTAGGCGATAAAGTAGATAAAGCTGTTATTACAGTTCCTGCATATTTCAATGATGCTGAACGTCAAGCAACTAAAGATGCTGGTAAAATTGCTGGTTTAGAAGTTGAACGTATTATTAACGAACCTACTGCTGCAGCATTAGCATATGGTTTAGATAAAACTGATCAAGACCAAAAAGTATTAGTATTCGACTTAGGTGGCGGTACGTTTGACGTATCTATCCTTGAATTAGGTGACGGTGTATTCGAAGTACTATCAACTGCTGGTGACAATAAACTCGGCGGTGATGACTTTGACCAAGTAATTATTGACTACCTAGTGTCTGAATTTAAAAAAGAAAACGGCGTAGATTTATCTCAAGATAAAATGGCATTACAACGTTTGAAAGACGCTGCTGAAAAAGCTAAAAAAGACTTATCTGGCGTTTCACAAACTCAAATTTCATTACCATTTATTTCAGCTGGTGAAAGTGGTCCATTACACTTAGAAATTAGCCTTACTCGTTCTAAATTTGAAGAATTAGCTGATTCATTAATCAGAAGAACTATGGAACCAACTCGTCAAGCATTAAAAGACGCTGGTTTATCTACTTCTGAAATTGATGAAGTTATTCTTGTTGGTGGTTCAACACGTATTCCAGCAGTTCAAGAAGCTGTAAAAAAAGAAATCGGTAAAGATCCTCATAAAGGTGTAAACCCAGATGAAGTTGTAGCAATGGGTGCTGCGATTCAAGGTGGCGTTATCACTGGTGATGTTAAAGATGTTGTATTATTAGACGTAACACCATTATCATTAGGTATTGAAATTATGGGTGGACGTATGAATACGTTAATTGAACGTAATACTACAATTCCAACTTCAAAATCTCAAGTTTATTCAACTGCAGCTGATAACCAACCAGCAGTAGATATTCACGTATTACAAGGTGAACGTCCAATGGCAGCTGATAACAAAACATTAGGAAGATTCCAATTAACTGATATTCCACCAGCTCCACGTGGTGTTCCACAAATCGAAGTAACATTTGATATTGATAAAAATGGTATCGTAAATGTTACTGCGAAAGACTTAGGTACTAATAAAGAACAAAATATTACTATTCAATCAAGCTCTGCGCTTTCTGATGAAGAAATCGATCGTATGGTTAAAGATGCCGAAGAAAACGCTGAAGCAGATAAAAAACGTCGTGAAGAAGTAGATTTAAGAAATGAAGCAGATAGCTTAGTATTCCAAGTTGAAAAAACAATTACTGACCTTGGCGACAATATTAGTGAAGAAGATAAATCTAATGCGGAAAGCAAAAAAGATGCTTTAAAATCTGCGCTTGAAGGACAAGACATCGAAGATATTAAAGCGAAAAAAGAAGAACTTGAAAAAGTAATTCAAGATTTATCAGCAAAAGTATATCAACAAGCTCAACAAGCTCAGCAACAAGCACAAGATGGTGCTCAACAAACTCAAAACGATAGTAATGTTGAAGATGCTGAATTTAAAGAAGTTAAAGATGATGAAGATAAAAAATAATTGCTAAGCGTTTATAGTGTATGCTTATATTAGCAAACTATTATGAATGTGAGCCAAAAAGTCAAAGTCAATTGAACATTGGCTTTGACTTTTTCTTTTATAACTTCGTTCTTTTAAACATATTAAATAATTAAGTTAAGGAGAGATGGTCGTGGCTAAAAGAGACTATTATGAAGTCTTAGGTGTAAGTAAAAGTGCATCTAAAGATGAAATCAAAAAAGCATATCGCAAATTATCAAAAAAATATCACCCTGATATCAATAAAGAAGAGGGTGCAGATGAAAAATTCAAAGAGATTTCAGAAGCTTACGAAGTTCTAAGCGACGATAATAAAAGAGCAAATTATGACCAATTTGGCCATGATGGACCTCAAGGTGGTTTTGGTGGCCAAGGATTTAGCGGCCAAGACTTTAGTGGATTTGGCGGAGGTGGATTTGAAGACATCTTTAGCTCATTCTTTGGTGGTTCACGTCAAAGAGATCCTAATGCACCTAGAAAAGGTGACGATTTACAATATACGATGACTCTAGAATTTGAAGAAGCTGTCTTTGGAACTAAGAAAGAAATCTCAATTCGTAAAGATGTGACATGCCATACATGTAATGGTGATGGTGCTAAACCAGGTACTAGTAAAAAAACATGTAGTTATTGTAACGGCGCAGGTCACGTATCAGTTGAACAAAATACAATTTTAGGCCGTGTACGCACGCAACAAACATGTCCAAAATGTGATGGAACAGGTCAAGAATTCGAAGAACCATGTCCAACTTGTCATGGTAAAGGTACCGAAAATAAAACAGTTAAATTAGAAGTAACTGTACCTGAAGGTGTAGATAACGACCAACAAATCAGACTTGCCGGTGAAGGAACACCAGGAGAAAACGGCGGACCTCATGGTGACTTGTATGTCGTATTTAGAGTAAAACCGTCTGACAAATTTGAACGTGATGGTGACGATCTTTATTACAAACTTAATGTTAGTTTCCCACAAGCAGCACTTGGTGATGAAATAAAAGTTCCTACACTTAACGGAAACGTAATGTTAACTATTCCTTCTGGCACTCAAACTGGTAAGCAATTCCGCTTAAAAGATAAAGGTGTTAAAAATGTTCATGGATATGGTCATGGTGATTTATTTGTTAATATTAAAGTAGTTACACCTACAAAATTAACAGATAGACAAAAAGAAATTATGAGAGAGTTTGCTGAATTAAATGGTGAGTCAATTGAAGAACAGCCATCTAATTTTAAAGATAGAGCACGCAAATTCTTTAAAGGAGAATAACTAAATGAACTGGACAGAACTTTCGATTGTTGTAAACCATGAAGTTGAACCTTTAGTTACTGATATATTAGAAAATTATGGATCAAACGGCGTTGTAATTGAAGATTCTAATGATTTAATTAATCAGCCTGCCGATAAATTCGGCGAAATTTATGAACTGAAACAAGAAGATTATCCTGAAAAAGGGGTTCGATTAAAGGCTTATTTCAACGAATTAAAGTTTGATGAATCTCTAAGAAATAAAATTAAAACAGATGTTACAAAACTTGAAAATATTGATTCATCTGTATTGGATTTTTCTGAGAAAACAATTGCTGAAGTAGATTGGGAAAATGAATGGAAAAATTATTTCCATCCCTTTAGAGCATCAGAAAAATTCACAATTGTTCCAAGTTGGGAACAATACACTAAAGAAGATACTTCTGAAATGTGTATTGAATTAGACCCAGGCATGGCATTTGGAACTGGAGATCATCCAACCACAAGCATGTGTCTTAAAGCAATTGAAACCTACGTTGAACCAGATCATTCCGTTATTGATGTTGGAACAGGTTCAGGTATTTTAAGTATTGCCAGTCATTTACTTGGAGTAAAACGGATTAAAGCTCTGGATATTGATGAGTTAGCTGTTAACGTTGCTAAAGAAAACTTTGCTAAAAATCATTGTGAAGATGCAATTGAAGCTGTACCAGGAAACTTATTGAAAAATGAAACAGAAAAATTTGATATTGTTATTGCAAACATTTTAGCTCATATTATTGAAGATATGATTGAAGATGCTTATAATACTCTAAATGAAGATGGTTATTTTATAACATCAGGAATTATAGAGGAAAAGCATGAACAAATATTAAATCAAATGGAACATGTAGGATTTGATATTATATCAGTAAATCATGACAATGGTTGGGTATGTATTGTAGGTCAGAAAGTGAGTGAATAATTTGCAAAGATACTTTATCGATCAAAACGCTGATGACAGTCAGCGTTTTTTTATAACAAATAAGGAAGATATACATCATATTACTAATGTGATGAGAAATACAGTTGGTAACCAGATTATTGTAACGTTTAAAGATAAAACCGTGTTTAAATCGGAAATCATTACTGTTGAGAATGAATCAATTGAAATTAAATTGATTGAGCACATTGATATCAATTCAGAGTTACCTGTACAAGTTACTATATGTAGTGGCTTAATCAAAGCAGACAAATATGAATGGTTAATTCAAAAAGCAACAGAATTAGGTGCTGATAGTTTCATAGCTGTAGAAATGGACAGATCTGTAGTCAAACTTAATTCAAATAAAGTTCAAAAAAAATTAGAACGTTGGCAAAAGATAATTAAAGAAGCAGCTGAACAAAGCTACCGTTTAATTATTCCTAAAATCAATTTTAAGTCGAATTTAAATGAAATTTGTGATACTATAAATCATTATGACTATATTTTGTTAGCATATGAAGATGAAGCAAAACGTGGTGAAGTTAGTCTTTTTAAAGAAACCTTGGAAAAATTTAAGACTAACGATCGTATTTTATTAATATTTGGTCCTGAAGGTGGCTTTTCAGAGAAAGAAATCTCTCTGCTTAAAGAAACGAGTGTTAATGTTGGCTTAGGACCTCGAATTTTACGGGCAGAAACGGCGCCACTTTATGCTTTAAGTGCTATCAGTTATGAAAATGAATTAATGGGGTGAATATTATGTCAACAGTTGCGTTTCACACATTAGGTTGCAAAGTAAACCATTATGAAACTGAAGCAATTTGGCAATTATTTAAAGACGCTGATTACGATAGAGTTGATTTTGAAACGAATGCAGACGTCTTCGTAATCAACACTTGTACAGTAACAAATACTGGAGATAAAAAAAGTAGACAAATTATTAGAAGAGCAATTCGACAAAATCCTGATGCAGTTGTATGTGTAACTGGGTGTTATGCGCAAACATCTTCTGCAGAAATTATGGAAATTCCTGGTGTAGACGTAGTGGTAGGCACGCAAGATAGACACAAATTATTAGACTACATCCAACAATTTAGAGAAGAACGCCAACCAATTAATGGTGTTGGTAATATTATGAAAAATCGTACATATGAAGAATTAGATGTACCATATTTTACAGATAGAACAAGAGCTTCACTAAAGATCCAAGAAGGGTGCAATAATTTCTGTACATTTTGTATCATACCATGGGCTCGTGGATTAATGCGTTCACGTGATCCTGAAAAAGTGGTTGAACAAGCTACACAATTAGTTAATGCTGGCTATAAAGAAATTGTTTTAACTGGAATTCATACTGGTGGTTATGGTCAAGATTTAAAAGATTATAATTTAGCACAGTTACTTCGTGATTTAGAAGAAATTGATGGTCTTGAACGAATTAGAATTTCATCTATTGAAGCTAGCCAATTAACTGATGAAGTTATTGATGTTTTAAAACGTTCAAATAAAGTTGTTAGACATTTACATGTTCCATTACAATCCGGTTCTGATACTGTATTAAAACGAATGAGACGTAAATATACTATGGAACATTTTTCAGAGAGAATCACAAAATTACATGATGCGTTACCTGATTTAGCTGTTACAAGTGATGTAATTGTAGGATTTCCAGGAGAAACAGAAGAGGAATTCCAAGAAACTTATGACTTTATTGTTAAACATAAATTCTCTGAATTACACGTTTTTCCATATTCAGCTAGAATTGGTACGCCTGCTGCGCGTATGGATGATCAAATTGATGAATCTATCAAAAATGACCGTGTGCACAAATTAATCGCGTTAAGTGATCAATTAGCTAAAGAATATGCATCTAAATTTGAAGATGAAGTTTTAGAAGTGATTCCTGAAGAAGCTGGCGAAGTAGAAGGCACATTAGTTGGTTACGCTGACAACTATATGAAAGTTCAATTTGAGGGTAATGATTCTTTAATCGGACAAATTGTAAAAGTAAAAATCGTTAAAGCTGATTATCCAATTAATACAGGTAAAGTTGTTAGAATCGTAGAACACGCAACAAACAAGTCTGAAGAAGGCGTATTATTATAATTTTTAAAAATTATAATAATTTGGAATTGACCATAATAAATTCATATATTATACTAAGTAAAGCATAGTTGTATATTACTATGTATTGACTTTAAAGTTCCGTTGATATTTGGAGGGAGGGAAATACAGATGTCTAAAACAGTAGTACGTAAAAATGAATCACTTGAAGATGCATTACGTAGATTTAAACGTTCAGTATCTAAAAGTGGTACTATCCAAGAAGTACGTAAACGTGAATTTTACGAAAAACCAAGCGTAAAACGTAAAAAGAAATCAGAAGCTGCACGTAAACGTAAATTCAAATAATTAATAACTCTGTTGACTCCCTCAACAAGAATATTAATTATATATATGCTCTCGATTAGTTAAACTAGTCGAGAGTTTTTGGTTCTAAGAGAAATG
>NZ_JAESMI010000042.1:0-948 GCF_017893095.1 Staphylococcus sp. GDX8P80P
ACTGAGGATTCTAAAGCCCTCTACCATGAATTGGTAACCAATAAAATCATACCGGAAATTAAAGAAGATCATGATAATGAATTAACAAAAGAAGAAATAGATTTGATTGGTAGTCATTTAGATAAAGAAATCGAAGATTTAAACCAACATATCAACAATGAAAAATGTACTAAAACAAGAAAACAAATACGTCTCAAAAGAACTAAAATCAAAAAATACAAAAAGCAAATCAATGATTATTCTGAGCGAAAGTATCGATACGAATTTCAAAAATCTATTTTAAAGGATAGAAATAGTTATTCTAAGACAGATCATGATGCGACATTTATGAGAATGAAAGAAGATCACATGAAAAATGGACAACTTAAGCCAGGGTATAATTTACAAATAGCGACAAATTCCCAATTTGTTTTATCTTATAATGTGTATCAAAATCCAACGGATACTAGAACGATGATTCCATTTTTAAATTCAATTCAAGAGACCTACGGTCATTTACCTGAATATATTGTAGCTGATGCAGGTTATGGTAGTGAATCAAATTATATGGCAATTATAGATGACTTTAATCGAACGCCACTCATAACATATGGAATGTTTATAAAAGATAAAACTAAAAAATATAAAAGTGACATCTTTAATACTCAAAATTGGAACTATGACGAAATTAATGACGAATTCATTTGTCCGAATAATAAACGGCTAGGTTTTAAAAGATATGCCTATCGTCATGATAAGTATGGTTATAAGCGAGACTTCAAATTATATGAATGTGATGATTGTTCAGAATGTCCTCTGAAAAATCAATGTATGAACTTCAATTCAAAAACAAACAAAAAAATAATGAAGAATTATAACTGGGAATATTTTAAATCCCAAATTAACAAAAAGCTTTCAGAACCAGAAACAAAAAATATCTACAGTCAAAGAAAAATTGATGTGGAACCT
>NZ_JAESMI010000043.1:0-321 GCF_017893095.1 Staphylococcus sp. GDX8P80P
GGCTAATGCAGGTAAAAAAGCGGGAGAATTTTATACGCCACAACAAGTGTCTAAAATCTTAGCTAAGATTGTCACAACGAATAAACCTAATTTAAAAAATGTTTATGACCCAACATGTGGTTCAGGTTCATTATTGTTACGTGTTGGACGTGAAGCCGATGTTCGTTTCTATTATGGCCAAGAATATAACAATACTACATTCAACTTAGCACGAATGAATATGTTGCTTCTTCTGTACTTGCTTCTTTTGTTGCTACTTCTTCTGTACTTGCTTCTCTTGTTGCTGCTTCTTCTGTGTTAGCTTCTTTTGTTGTTGCTTCT
>NZ_JAESMI010000044.1:0-276 GCF_017893095.1 Staphylococcus sp. GDX8P80P
GGCTAATGCAGGTAAAAAAGCAGGGGAATTCTATACACCACAACAAGTGTCTAAAATTTTAGCTAAGATTGTCACAACGAATAAACCTAATTTAAAAAATGTTTATGACCCAACATGTGGTTCAGGTTCATTATTGTTACGTGTTGGGCGTGAAGCTGATGTTCGCTTCTACTATGGTCAAGAATATAATAATACCACATTCAACTTAGCACGTATGAATATGTTGCTTCATGATGTGAACTATACGCGTTTTAAAATTGATAATGATGATACCTT